>JAGHDT010000046.1 GCA_021159805.1 Anaerolineae bacterium | reverse complement strand
TTCCTACCTGGTACCCTGACAGTGGCCCGCTGGTGGTGGGTAATCTTGACTACCTCTTCCAGTCGGCGCAAACCGAGGTGCCGTACCGCGTGTGGATGCGCACGGCGGCGAACACAGACTATGACCTACTCAGCACGGCGGTTCAGGACATAAACCTGGGTGCCAAGGCAATGATGGTGGCCCAACGCAGTATCGCCTCAGAACAGCGCCGCCCGGAGCATCAGGGTGTGTTGGGGCTGCTGTCCGTTGGGTTCACCGCGGCGGCGGGACTCGCAGCCTTAGGATTCATGCTCTATGGGCTCTCCTCGTTCCGCCGCCGGTCAGTAGAGTTGGGCGTCCTGCGTGCCACTGGGCTATCCTCTCGCCACGTTACCGGCATCATCGGCTGGGAGTTGGTGATACTGCTCATCGCTGGGTCTGGGATGGGGACCGGCCTGGGCATCTGGGCCAGCCGCGTGTTCGTGCCCTACCTGCAGATTGGTGCCAGCGCGGCTGCCCAAGTCCCGCCCTATGATGTCACCATCGCCTGGCCGGCGCTGCTGCGTCTCTACGGCCTCTTTGCTCTGTTGTTCATCATAGCATTGACGGTGTTGGTGCGGCAGATTGTGCGCCTCCAGCTCTATCAGGCCATTAAGCTCGGCGAAACCGTGTAGTTTCTTGATAGGACGGTATGGGACGGGGACCACGGGGAGTTCGCCCGTCGTGCTCTTCTGCATAGGGTGGAAGATGCCGAGCTCGACCAAGTCGTCCAGACCCAGGGCATTGCTGCCGTAGCCACGCGCCCCCCATACCTTCAGGGCTATTGCATCTGGAGGGAAAACAAGCAGCGGTCTACACCGGCACGGAACAGACGCCATTGTGCGACGTGCCACAGCGGCGGACCTTCATATGAGACTCTGATGGAAAGTCCATTGATATTTAGAAGATAGATATGTATAATAATCGTGGAAACAGGAGCGAGTGTTGTAGTTGGGGAATCCGGAACGGCTGCTGTTGGGGATGTAGAGTGGAATGAAGGCACCTTCCCGGCCCCAGCACAAGCCAAGGGAGGTGCAAAGACAATGAGTCAGACAAGTTCGACAGAGACGATTGTATTAGCGGGTGGATGCTTCTGGTGTCTGGAGGCCGTCTATGACCAGGTGCGCGGCGTCACCGATGTGGTGTCGGGGTATGCCGGTGGGACGGTGGTGAGCCCTTCCTATGAGTTGGTGTGTACGGGATCAACCGGGCACGCCGAGGTGGTGAGGGTGACCTTTGATCCCTCGGTGATCTCGTATCGTGAGATCCTGGAGATCTTCTTCGACACCCACGATCCGACGACGCTGAACCGGCAGGGCGCCGATACTGGGACACAGTATCGTTCGGCGATTTTCACTCAGAACGAGCAGCAGAAGGCAGAGGCGCAGGCCGTGATCCGCGAGTTGACGGAGGCCGGCGCCTACAGTTCATCCATCGTCACGGAGGTCACGGCGCTCACGGAGTACTATCCAGCTGAGGAGTATCATCAGGAGTATTTTGAGAACAACCTGTCGCGCCCGTATTGCCGGGCTGTGGTCGGGCCAAAGGTGGCGAAGTTCCAGAAGGACTTCGCCGACAGATTGAAGTTTGTGCTTTGAATGAGGGTGATATGGGCGAGAAAGTCAAGAAGACAGATGCTGAATGGCGGGAGATCCTCTCGCCGCAGGCCTATTATGTGCTGAGAGAGAAGGGGACCGAGCGAGCGTTCGTGGGTAAGTACCACAATCTGCACGATGACGGCATCTACCGATGCGCTGCGTGCGGGGAGCCGCTGTTCTCCTCAGAGACGAAGTACGACTCGGGCAGCGGGTGGCCCAGCTTCTACGCGCCGCTGTCAGAGGACAACGTTGAAACGGAGAGTGACCGGCGGTTGTTGATGGCCCGGACGGAGGTTATGTGCAGCCGGTGCGGTTCGCACTTGGGGCACGTGTTCGAGGATGGCCCGCAGCCCACAGGCTTGCGGTATTGCCTCAACTCCGTATCGCTGGACTTTGACCCCGCCGGCACGCCGGATGGCGAGGAGTGACCCACAGTAAAGGGAGAGATGACCCAGGGTGCGGATGTCGTCGTGATCGCTGGCGGATCGGGCGCGTACGCCGCTAGGTTCCGCGCTACAGATCTGTGGGTGAGGTGATGAACGCCCCGCACCTACTGTCGCCGAAGTCGGGGGAGAACACTGGATCTGCCAGTTTCACCGGCCTCCCCCCAGCTTAGGGGGAGGCCGGTGGCCTTTGTACCGTGTGGACCATAGAAGCAGATTGACCTGGTGTCATCTGCGGAGCGCGGGCGTCTCGCCCGCTCTGCAGGAGCGCCCTATGGGCGCATGCGGGCGAGACGCCCGCGGTCCCAGAAGAACCCTTCCGCACGATGTCTCTGGTGATGTGACCCAATATCACCTGTGGCATAAAGAGGGCAAGGTTTGCCGGTCCGCTGGGCGGTCTCAGCGGCGGCAGACACTTGGATTACCAGGTCACTAGGTTGAGGCTCATCCAGGTTGCTTCTCCGCCCATAGGGCCGGTGTCTGCCCCCAGAACGACGGGTTGTGCATCCTTGTCCTATGTGGGGTATGTTGATGAACGTGAGCCTTACTCCGCCGCCTCCGCCACCTGGATCCAGATCGCGGCAGTGTGCAGATCTTCCATCACGGGATCGTTCAGCACGAGGCGCACCTCTGCGGGTACGTTGCCCGACAGCCCCTCCAGATCGACGGGTATCCGGACTTGCTCCTTTCCCATCGGCCCGATGTTGACGGGGATGGCGCCGCGCAGCGCGCCTCTGGCCCAGACCTGGAGCTCTCCGTGGAGCGGCAGCCCGTGGGTCGGGTCGAAGATGACGAGGACCGAGGCCATTGTGCCGCGGGTCAGGCAGTTGACGGTGTCCAGGGGGCGCCAGCCACCCAGGTAGGCTGGTGCCTGATCTCCGCGGAAGAGAAGATAGCGCGGAGAGTGCGTGATAGGTACGGCTAACCCCTGGCCCTCGCTGTCCAATTTGTGTTTGTCGCCGGTCATCTCGACGACCGCGACATCGTAGACGGAGATCGGGAGGATCACCGTGTGCGCGTCGGCGATGGTCCACATCGCGAAAGCCACGCGATCCCCGTTCTGGAAGATCAGCAGATAGTCGTCGGCGCGTTCCAGCGGGACGCGCCGCAGGAAGCGGTAGCCGTCGAGCGCCGTGGACAGCGTCTGTGCAGACTGGAAGGCCGGTTTGGTGGTGTAGTTGTTGCGGACGGTGCCGAAGTTCTGTTCTGAGTTGTCCGGATCGGTGCCGTCGTCGCGCCAATCGTACCAGATGTTAAGGTTGATGTCGTGCATCAGGTTGATCAGCCATTGCCGGGTCAGCAACTGTGCCTGCTGACCCTCGCTGTAGCCGTTGGTTGTGCTGGCAAAGCCCCATTCGCCCGAGAGGATGGGTACTTTCCAGTTGGGACTATAGGTATTGATGATGGCGCGGAGTTCGAGATAGGGGCCGGTGAGCTCCTCCGGGGTCCTGACACCGTATGAGTGAATGGTGACGGCATCGATCTGGTTGAAGAGGCCCATCTGGCCCAGCGTATGCCAGAAGGGGATCTCGTAGCCGGACAGCGCGGGTGCGACGACGATTGCGGTCGGGTCTGCGGCGCGGATCGCGGTAACGGTCTTCAAAGCCAGGTTACCGTAGTCGCGGGCGTTGGCCTTGGGCACCCAGAAGTGGTCCAGATTGGGCTCGTTCCAGATCTCCCAGATCACGCCGGCATCCCGGTAGCGCCTGGCCGCCACGGCGGCGAAGCGCGCAAAGGCCGCCTGCCCTCCCGGCGACGTCGGCGGGTAGCCGCGATCGTAGAGCGGATTGCCGTAGTCGAGGATGAAGACGATGCGAATACCCCGCCGGGTCATCTCCCTCACGAGGCTGTCGTAGGCCGAGAAGTTGTAGCGCCCCAGCGCGGTCTCGATCGTGTGCCAGAACATATCCATGCGCACCCATTGGAAGCCGCCGTTGGCGATGTAGTCCATCTCGCCCTGGGAGGCCCGTGTGAAGTGGATCTCGACCCCGAACGGCTCGGGGATCACACGATCGGGCAACGCCCATACCTCAGGTATTGGTGCCGGAGTTGTGGTCATGCGCGCGGTCCGCCTCATTATGGAGGTCATGCTAGCTGTCAAAGGAGTGTTGTACACCGCTGCACTCTTATCCCCCGCAAT
>JAGHDT010000598.1 GCA_021159805.1 Anaerolineae bacterium | reverse complement strand
TATGCTTTGATCTCCTGGCATCGCTCCGTCGTCAGATCCAGGGGAGAGCCGTGAGGACGCTTGAGATCGATTTCGATGCCCTCATAGCCATACTTCTTTGCAGTGTCAATAAACTCCTCCACAGTTAAGGCAGGCCTGTCATTATACCAGGTGCCGGAACAAGAGATCGAATATAGACCCACTTTCATGTCGTAATACCTCCTGATCGGCGGTGGACTTGGCCGTCGCGTGGCTCAGACTGCACACGCCGACTCTATCGACTTTTGCTTAGATTTCAATGTGCCGGGGCGCGTCTCTTATTGGAGCCTGCATTCATCAATAGGGCTTGCAGTCTATCACTTGACATATGTCTAGCCCTCCGCAGCAGAGCTCTCCTCATGCCTACCGTGGTTCAGCCTCATTTTGGCCTGCCAAACAAACCACCTCCTTCCACTCGAGTTGGCCAGTCAGAGACTGTACAAGCGCTGATCACCAGCTTGACCGCGTCCATTGCCCTTTGGATATGACAGCCGGAGGTGGGCGCGATCTTCAGCGTCTCGCATACGGGTACAAACGCCCTGCCCCACACAGATGTGCCGTTATGGTGCAGTCTATCAACAACTTCACGAAGCACCGTCACAACACAACACACTTCCGCATGAGTGCCTCGATACTGCTCTGGACAGCCATTGACCTGGTGTCGGCTGCCTCCGCCAACCGGATGCTTGCCTTCACAGTTTATCTGTGGGGAAGACTCCTGTCAATGCTCTGAAACGAGCTTGGCCACGGTCCCGGCGACACCGTTCTCCGCTTAGAATGATGGTCCATTGCGGTACGGCTCTTGCCACTCTCACACTGACCTGTTGATGATCCGACGTGCCGGACCGAGACGCCAACCAATTAGGTTTTACATTACACCAAATAGCCTGGACTACAATGTCCCCGAGCCCAGACAATAGCCCCAATTGGGAACCAGGGCCAATAGGGTCGACTTTTACCAGTCCGTTTCGATGGGATCTTCCGTCCACAAAACGCTCAAGGCTTCTTGCACACGGATGAGATACATCTCCCGCATAGCCAACTCTGTCACGCCGTTGACCCGTACAGTGACCCGCCTGGCGTCGCCCGGGTAAAGCTCCATAACGTCCGGTTGTTTTTGCTCATCCAAGTAGTGGTACGTAAGTCGCAACAGCGGCGCTCCCTTAACTACGACGTTTGTGAGCAGTCTGCCATCGTGGGCGGCGTTTGTGAGCAGGCCGTACAGGGTGCGGAAACGCTCGATGTCCAATTCCTTTCCGTTACACGTAACCTGTTTTTCCGCATTGGTCGCACCGGTGATGACAAAATCGTACTCTTTGCCCTCAGTGGTTAGCTCAATCGCGCGGACATCCATCAGCATAGGCGAGAGAAACCAACGTACCAGCAGCTTGCTGTATTCGAGCTGCAGGAAGGCCGGCTCCTGCACAACATAGATCACGCCGTTGTCATTGCTGGTCATGTACCAAGTATCGTCCTCTTTCAGCACTGCAAGGGCATAATGCTCCACCTGCACATCAACTCCGTTCTTGAGATCAAACTCCACCTGCATGGTAGGCCGGTCAAATCCAAAGGCCATGATCTCCTCCTGTGTGAACTGGTAGCCCACGATATCGTAGGAGGATATGCCAAGAAGTGCGCCCATCATTTCCACCCCGTAGGTCTGGTCCAGCTCATATACGCCCTTGCCCCGCACGATATGCGTAGCCGTGCCAAAGGATATCGCCGTGCGTGCTACTTCCGGGTCTTTCGTGGCCACGGCCTCCACAGTAACAGGCTCCGCCAGCTGCCCACCAATGAAAGTGACATCCAAGAGAGCTGAGAGCGGTGAAGAGAGCACGAGCTCCGGTGTAACTAGATCCTCGACATACGCCTTCTTGGGCAGCAGGAAGCCGGTGCTGTGCTCCGATTCCATCAAATAGACCGCCGGGTCACCCTCCACGCTGAAATAGGTGTTCCCTGTGACCCGCTCTATGTTGCCTATTATCAGAGTCAGCGCGCTCTCATCTGCATACGTGATCTCCACCCGCGCGGCAGGTTCGGCCAGGCCATAGGATTCCAGATCACGGGGGGCAGCCGCAGCAGTACGCACGGCGTAGACCATGCCGCAATTGGTCAGCAGGTCGATGAGTTCCTCCATGTCCACCAGCTCGGCCGGAATATCATCCACCACATATCCCTCGCCGGTGAAGGAGATATCAACCGTGCCGTACTCGTTGCTGATGAAGACCCGCACCACATCCACAGGCTCCGCGGTCTTGAAGGAGACGCCGCTGTTCGCTACGTCCGTGGGACTGAGCAGCAGCACCACTGCTGCTGCCGCCAAGACTGCCACCACGGTTGCTGCGATAAGCACCAACCTGACCTCGGAAGTCTGTTGACGCCGAGCCATATCACTGATACCTTCTGACGAGCCAGATCACGATCCCCGTTGTCAGGATCACAAGCGGCAGCACCCCGGCCAGCAGGATGCCCAAGGTGCTGGCCTGCGCCGTGGTGATGGAAAGCGTGTTGCCGGCCAATGACTTGGGCTGGATCGTCACCGTGTCGGCACGCCCACTCAGGCTGTTGAGCAGATTGAGCAGGTACTCGCTGTTGGAGAGTGACGTGTTCTCGATGGAGAAAGACTCCAGCATTGCGGTGGATGCAGAGACCAGAAGATTCGAGCGGAACTGGATCACGCCGGTGGTGCCGTAGACGCGATGGCTCGCCAACACCAGCGCAGGCATAGGTCCCCACCGCTCTGCCTGATCCACCGAGAAACCGTCAACGGCTTCGGATGGGCGCACGCAGC
>JAGHDT010000438.1 GCA_021159805.1 Anaerolineae bacterium | reverse complement strand
CCAAGACCTCGCTGGATTCCCTGAGCGCAGAATCGAACGACCCGGTCACTCCGGCCATCGCCGTGATGAAAAGGTTGCCGAAGCTATGTCCGCGCAAGTCTTGTCCTCCTGCAAAGCGATAGCGGAACAAGCGCGTGACCAGGGATTCGTCATTTGCGAGAGCTGCGATGCAGTTTCGGAAGTCTCCCGGCGGGAGAATGCCGATGTCCCGGCGCAGTCGCCCCGATGATCCTCCATCGTCGGCAACCGTGACGATTGCGGTGAGATTGGAGGTGAAAGCCTTGAGTCCGCGCAGTGATGCTGCTTGGCCGTTCCCCCCGCCCATCACAACGATCTTCGGCCCACGTCCCCGGCGCCGGTGATCATAGATGACCTCAGGGATGGAGTGTGCAGCACCTACAAGAAAGGGCTCCAAAACTGCGTGGTAGAGCCCCCGGAAGCCGTAGATGATCGCGCAGATCCCCACGATGAGGATAACACCTACCCTCAACCCGCGTGGCAAGAACTGCAATGTCAGAAAGTAAAAGAACTGAGGGAGGGGATAGAGGGTCCGCAACGCTATTGCCATGCCCAGGCTCAATAAGCCGATGCCGAGGGCCAGGAACAACAGCCAGCGCTTGACACCGAGACCTGGCTTCAACCACTTGAGGTAGGACCGCCAGCTCTGCATTGGAGCTTGGTTTACCCTCCGCTTCATCAGAGCGATTATACCTAGATTATCAGACGTGTCAACAGAGCGCTGATCTTGGGGTGCGTTATAGTACGGGGGCGAGTTTCTGGGATAGAAGCTGCGGTCATATCACCGGGCTGTACGTTGCTCCTTCCGTAGCGTGCCCGACCTGGGCGCGCGCCTGCCTCTCCAGATAGAGACGTCTCAGCGAACCCTAGGTTTTGCGAACTCCTGGGAATTGTGGCGTCTGGTCTGCGCAGACACAGGTGCGGTCGACAAGGCTGCAACCCGAAGAAGACGTGGCACCGCCACCTCTGTACGGGATGTCTTCTCTGCGTGGAGATCGGTGTGATAGAGAAGGTTGGAGCCCGAAGAAGACGACACACCGGGTCATCTGTACGAATTGGGTGCTGAATCAGCGGTTGCTCCCGCCGACACTTCTGGACAACGGGTCACGGTTGTGCAGGTTTCCACCTGGCTTGCGCCCCTAAACCAAAACGCTCCCCTGATCTTGCGCGTGCTTGAGGATCGTGCGAGTGTTCAGGAACGGCTTCTTGCTGGATCACCCATCTGTCACTTACGCATTCTGAAGCACGCGGCCAGCCAGCTGGCTTGCAGTTTTGGGCCCGACGGTGGCGGCACGTGGGGATATCTGCGGGCCAAAGCTGCTGGGCGTCCCTCGCAATGCGCAGGCTTTGATCTGGTTCTTGCCCTTGAGATAGAACGCATTCTCGATCTCACCCTTAGCACGAAGCCCGGACTCAGTTGAGTCCCGGCTTCGGAGGTTTTCCTGCTGACCTGTTCCGACTGAAGCAGGTTACTGAATATGCGTAACAGTCCGTGCATTCCGCCAGAGTTCTTCTAGCTGGTAGTACGCACGCATCTCCTCACTGAAGAGGTGCACAATCACGCTGTTGAAGTCAACGAGAATCCACCCTGTGTCGGCGTCACCCTCGACTTTCTTGGCCAACAGGGTCTCGCCGGTGTGTTTCGTGGCCTCACGGATCGCGGCCTGAAGAGCGTCAAGCTGTCGACGGCTCTTGGCTGTGCAAATGACAAAATAGTCAGTAAACGTCGTGACATCCGTGAGATCCAGAATCAGTACATCTTCTCCCTGTATGTCGACAATGACTTCCACAATCTGGTTGGCTAATTCTAGGCTCTCCACCCGGCCTCCTCTAGACTATGCTCCGGAAGTCGGCAACAAGGCTTCCACCAAGAGCATTCACTGTTGCATTGACAACATCTGGATACGCGCAGTTTCAGAGTGCTCACTGTCCTGTATAGTGATCGTGAGCCGGCTCTTGTCCATCTGCATATTCATGGTTGCCAGATGTCCCATATCAGTTGGCTTGCCCAGCTTCTCCCAGGCCATCGCTTCGAGCTCTGCTAGCCAATACTCGGCCGCTTCCGCAACCAACTTGGGACAAAACAGACGTATGTAGCACTGACCACACTGACCTCAGAATCGCATGCGTCGGGCGTATGATGAGAACATCCGGGATCTGCTCCACAAGGAGCAGCGAAGCTGTCATCAGCGTGAGCGCGATCGATCGCAGGACACACTCTCGTTCGTTGACGCTCTTCCTACCCTCGGTACTGGTATGTGATGGGCGCATGATAACATAAATCGAGGGACATTGTAAACAAAAGTAGGATCGAGGTACGCGCGACCTCGCACCACATGATTCATCGAGTGTCTTCTTGAATCCATCTAGATCGGCCTGCTGAGCAAGGCCAGCATGACCTCGATTGCGTTCTCCACATCGGTCTGATCCACCATCTCCGCCGTGCTGTGAACATAGCGACAAGGTATGCTCAGACAGCCACTGGGCACGCCGCTCCGCACTAACTGCATTGCGGCTGCATCCGTCGTGCCGGCCAACAGGATCTCCATCTGGTAGGGTACGCCGGCCCGCTCCGCGGCCTCAACCAGCATATTGCGGACACGTGGATGTGCGATCATACCTGAATCCTTCACCTTGACAGCCGGGCCCTTGCCAAGGCTGACGTCCATTGGCAGTGCCTTCGGGGTGTCGCCTGTGACAGTGACATCCAGTGCGATCGCGATATCCGGATTGACGCGGAAGGCTGAGGTGCGCGCCCCGGAGAGAGTGATCTCTTCCTGTGTGGTGAAGGCCACATACACATCATTGGGGGAATCCTTCAAACGCCTCAGCACCTCAATGAGGACATAGCAGCCAATGCGATCGTCCATCGTCTTGCTGATCAATCGCGTGCCCTGCTGCACGAGTGGCCCGACAAAGACGCCGGTCTCACCCACGCCAATGGGGCAGTCCTCACGGCCGGTCGCGCCAACGTCTACATACAGGTGGTGAAGCTCCGGCAGCTTGGGAGGATCCTGGCGCTCCAGATAGATCGGCCCCGTTGTCCCGTTGGCGAATCTGGCCCGCTGCCCGATGTGGGAGAGGGCTCGCACGCCGCCGATGGATGTGAAGCGGAGGAACCCGTGTTCCTCAACGTGCGTGACCATCAGACCTATCTCATCCATATGGGCAGCCAGGAGGATCTTCTTGGGCGTCTCGCCGGTACCCTTGCGGTAGGTGACCAGGCTGCCCACATGGATGAAATCGGCCTCATGGTCACGCACGTTGAGGAACACGGGTTCCTCCGCTTCACATCCAT
>JAGHDT010000083.1 GCA_021159805.1 Anaerolineae bacterium | reverse complement strand
TCTCACTGGGCTGGCGATCATCAGGGCCAACACTGCCGAGCCAGCATCTCCGTATGCCCTAGCCCAGCGCCCGCCGGCCGGCCTTGGCCAAGGAATCGCCAAGATCACTGACCGAGTCGACCTCAGCCCAGCCGGTCAAGCAGTAACGGCTGCCGTCATTGGCCACAGCCCAGAGCCGGGCCTGGCGGTAAACGGCCGGTGGCACGTCCTCAAAGGTCTCCACTTCAACCTCGAACCCATCAATCTCCTCCAGCCCCACATCGACCGCCGCGCGTTCGCCGACCACCAACCACACCTTGGATCGCTTAATGTCGCCACCTTCAGGCAGGCGCTCGAGATGACCACGATCTGCTACGGGCGTTGTGGCCGCCAGTAGCCCTCCCAGCGCCAACACAGTCACCGCCACGACACTCACAGCCTGCCGGCGAAGTGTGCTGGCACTCGGTGTCACCAGCAGGGAGAAGACCAGCAGTCCCACCAGCAACCCTACCTCAATCCACACCACGGGCGAGCGGGTTTCCCAATCCACGTAGTTGTGGCCCTCTTCGGTAAGTACGATGCGCATCATCAACTCCCGGACCCAGTGAACCCAACAGTGAAGTATACCGCACCTGACTTGATCAGCAATAGAACCTCCGTATAATATAGATATGGCAACGAACAAGATCGAACGGCCGAATATCGCTCAGTGGGGATGCCTGGTGATGCTCCTCGGGGCCATCATCCTGACGATCCTCGGGGGCGTATGGCTCTTCGCCAGGAATCCCTCAGCGCCCGAAGGAACACAGCCCACTGCAGTGGTCTGGACTACGACACCCACGCTCGTTCCCACAGCTGTGCCCACGCCAACGCCCGCCTCAATCCTGCCAGGCACCATCGGAGTTGGCACTCGCGTTGAGGTCATCGGCACCGGTGGCGTTGGTGTAAGCATCCGTGCGGAAGCTCACACCAACGGCGAACGCTTGGACGTTGCCAAGGAAGGCGAAACGCTTCTGATCGTAGGTGGGCCGGAAGAAGCCGACGGGTACACATGGTGGTTCTTGCGCGACGAGTCGAACGCAGCACGCGAAGGCTGGGCCGTCGGCGACTACCTCTCACCCATTGAATGAACCCGGAGACCCCTATGGCTGAAGCCAAGGCCCTGCAGCGCGCCGAGGAGCTGCGCGAGGCCATTGTTTTTCACGAACACCGCTACTACGTCTTGAACAGCCCCCTGATCAGCGATGGGCAGTTCGACAGGCTGGTGGACGAGCTTCACCGCATCGAGCAGCGCTTCCCCGAGCTAGTGACGCCAGATTCGCCGACGCAACGCGTCAGCGGCGAACCGGCTGAGAGATTCCAGAAGGTCGAACACCCTGCCCCGATTCTCAGCCTGGACAAGGCCACCAGCCGAGAAGATCTGGTAGCGTGGTTAGCTCGCATCAGCAAACTGCTGCCCGAGGAAACGCCTGCACTCTCGTATACGGTAGAGCCGAAATTCGATGGGCTCACCGTGGTGCTGCACTATCGGGATGGCTTGTTTGAGCTGGGTGCCACACGTGGGGACGGGCGGGTCGGGGAGGATATCACGACCAACCTGCGCACGATCCCCACTCTGCCACTGCGCATCCCGGTCGATCCAGACGGACCTCCGGCGCCCTCGTATCTTGTGGTGCGGGGCGAGGTGCTCATCCTCCTCGACGACTTCGCCGCACTCAACAAGCGCCTCTTGTCCAGCGAAAAGCCGGCCTTCGCAAATCCCCGCAATGCCGCCGCGGGCTCTCTGCGGCAACTTGACTCACGCATCACCGCACAGCGACCGCTGCGACTGTACGTCTACAGCATCGTAACGACCGGTGGTCCGCTCCCCACCACCCAGCACGAAGCACTCAACTACCTTACTACACTGGGCTTCCCCGTAGCCGGGGAGTTCGCCGTTTTCGGCGACCTGGAGCAGGTCGCCGACTACTGTGAATCGATGGTGGAGGGCCGTAACGCGCTACCCTATGAAGCCGACGGGATTGTCGTAAAGCTGGATGACCTGGCGACCAGCGCAGCGCTGGGGGCCGTGGGTGGGCGCCCCAGGGGCGCCGTGGCCTTCAAGTTCCCCGCTCAGGAAGCCATCACCACGCTCTTGGACGTTGAGTTCTCCGTAGGTAGGACGGGGGTCATCACACCCACAGCACTCCTGGACCCGGTGCCCATAGCCGGCGTGACCGTCAGTCGGGCCTCGCTCCACAACTTCGACGCCATCAACGAACGTGATATTCGCATCGGAGACCGTGTGGTGGTCAAACGCGCGGGTGATGTGATCCCCTACGTATCCGGACCGATCCTCGACGCCCGAGACGGCGACGAAGTGGAGATTGTTGCCCCCACACACTGTCCGTCGTGCGGCGAGCCGGTGGTGCATCCGGAGGGCGAGACTGCCATCTATTGCACCAACGTCGCCTGCCCGGCCCAATTGGTCCAGAAGCTGACTTACTTTGCCGGCGTGATGGAGATCGAGGGCATCGGTGAACGCACTGCCATTCAGCTGGTGGATCAGGATCTGATCCACGCACCGGTGGACCTCTATACACTGACCAAGGACAATCTAATGGAACTTGAGGGCTTTGCAGAAAAGAAAGCCGACAACTTGCTGGCGGCCATCGCCGCTTCCAAGGCGCAACCCTTCGACAGGGTTCTGGCATCCCTGGGCATTCGCGGCGTAGGGGGTACCGTGGCCGCTACCCTGACCGCCGCATTCCCCAGCCTGGAGGCTCTGGAATCCGCGCCGCCGGAAGCCATCGCATCCGTCGAAGGACTCGGCCCCATCACCGCCCGGACCATCGTCGACTGGTTCGCGAGGCCACGCCATCAGGCCATCGTCGACAAACTGCGCAGTGCCGGCCTCAATCTTGCATCCGCACAGGAGCCCGCGTCGGTACAAGGGGCAGACCCCTTCGCAGGCCTCACTTTTGTCATCACGGGCACGCTATCGCGTCCCCGCAATGAGTTGAAGCGTTGGATCACGTCGAGGGGCGGCAAAGTAACGGGCTCGGTCAGCACCAGGACAGACTACCTGGTTGCCGGAGAGAACGCAGGCAGCAAGCTGACGCGCGCCCAGGAGCTGAGTGTCCCCATCCTGAGTGAGGACGACCTACTGCAGTTGGCGGGGACCTCGGGCTAGTTTGTGCCCTCTGCGGAGAAAAACGTGTGCAACGCAGCCCGGTCCGGTCTTATCGTGAAGCACCAAAGCCTCCTGCCTACATTCGGCCTTCGGGCCAAGCGGCGGTCAATGCAGGCGGTGTGGCCTTCGGGACACAGGCGTAGTGACAACCATATGCTCTTGATCCCCACGCGCACAGCACTGGGAACACACACGTTTGGCGTGGGCCTGTGCGATGCCGGGACAGTGTGCGGCTGACGGTACCCGACGCCGCCAGTGACGTCACCCGGTTCTCGGGGCCGGAGATCCGCCGGAGCGGTTCCGGTTCCCCGGAGTGACACCGTTGTCACACGACGTGATAGAAAGGGGTGCGTTACAGCTTGGGAGCAAAGGCCAGATGTAAATCAGCACAACCATGACTCGCGGTCCAGAAATGTCGGGTTGAGCAGCAGCTGAGCGAGACAACGCCTCCGTGGAGCCGATCCAGCAAACCCGCGGGGTTCGCGACGTCTAGCATTACGAAGGCAGGACACTGCAGGCGCGTGCCCGAGCCGGGCGCGCCTACAGGATGAGCAACATACAGCCCGCTGATATGACCGCAACTTCTGTCTCAGAGTTTCCCACCAAGAACTGAAACGCCCCCGACAGAAAGCAAGTGCTTTGACAGGACGCAAAACAGCCTATCATGAGATATCAGCCACTCAAGTGGAGGAGGCAATATGAGCTTGTTCGGACCTACTTCAATGGGCTCGCCGATCCAGAGGCACAGAGTCTCTGTAGCCAACGACGTACAGTGGGTCGAGGGCACCCTGGAGACGCTGGGCGATCCCCACAACTACATCAACCAAGAGGACCAATCCGTCTTCACCATCAGCGACGCCCACGTCGCCCCGTGGTCGTTCACAGGTCTACCGGACAGCCGACCCTCGAGAGTCATCGCCGTCAAAGACAGCGTGCAGATACTGATCTTCCGAGAGG
>JAGHDT010000530.1 GCA_021159805.1 Anaerolineae bacterium | reverse complement strand
TGACGCTGCCCCCGTACTGAACGCGGATGGTCTCTGCGGTCACCTCGTCGTAGAGTTCCTTCAGGACGTCGCGAATCGCCGCCCGGATGGTCCTGTCGGCATCCCCGGGGCTGGCGGTGCGTCCGGTGCCGATGGCCCAGATGGGCTCGTAGGCCAGCGTGACCTTCTTGGCGTCATCGGCACTGATTCCCGCAAAGGCACCCTTGATCTGTCCGCCGACGAAGCTCACGGTCTCGCCGGCTTCATTCTGGTCGAGGCTCTCGCCGATGCATACGATGGGTTTCAACCCGTGGGCCAGGGCGGACTTGATCTTCTTGTTCACGGTCCCGTCGGTCTCGCCGAAGTACTGGCGGCGCTCGGAGTGGCCGAGGATTACGTATGCTGCGGACTCTTTGACCATCAGCGGGGAGATCTCACCCGTATAGGCGCCGCTCTCCTCCCAGTACATATTCTGGGCACCCACGCCGATATTGGCGCCCGCCAGGATACGGCTCACCGCGTTCAAGGCGGTCGCTGTGGGGCAGACGGCGATGTCGACATCGGTGACGCCGGCCAAGGCGTCCTTGAGGCCGGCTGCCAGCTCCGTGGCTTCGGATACGGTCTTGTTCATTTTCCAATTACCGGCGATGAATGGTTTTCGCATGCGTATCTCCTTTTGTAGGCCGGGCACTGGCACACCGCCAGTGCCCGGGGTTGTATGGCTGAGTCTGTGTCTCGCACCGGTGGGTTGGTGCGAAGAGAGTGTGGTGGGGCTTACTTGTCCTCGAGTGCCGCAACGCCGGGCAGGACTTTGCCCTCCAGGTATTCCAGGCTTGCGCCGCCACCGGTGGAGACGTGGCTGACCTTGTCGGCCACACCGGCCTTGCTGATGGCCGAGGCCGAATCGCCACCGCCGATGATCGTCACTGCGTCGATGCTAGCCAATGTTTTGGCAATGGCGAAGGTGCCCGTGGCGAAGTTGGGCATCTCGAAGACGCCCATCGGCCCATTCCAGACAATGGTCTTGGCGCCGGCTAGTTTTCTCTGGAAGAGCGCGACCGTCTTGGGGCCGATATCCAGAATGCGCCACCCGGGCTCAACGGCGTCGACATCGACGACCTTGACATTGGCATCGTTGTCGAACGCATCGGCAACCACGGCGTCTACCGGGAGCACGATCTTGCCGCCGGCCTTGGTTATCAGCGCCATAGCCGTGTCTACGGCGTCGTTTTCGACGAGCGAATCGCCCATCTCGAAGCCCTGTGCTTTGAAGAAGGTGTTGGCCATACCGCCGCCGATCAAGATGGTGTCTGCCTTGTCGAGCAAGTTCTCGATTACGGCGATCTTGTCAGAGAC
Organism: Anaerolineae bacterium; assembly: GCA_021159805.1. GTDB lineage: Bacteria > Chloroflexota > Anaerolineae > B4-G1 > SLSP01 > PWVB01. The sequence goes on along the minus strand of JAGHDT010000530.1, from coordinate 2,376 downwards.
CTTGGCACCGCCGAGGATCACCACGTAGGGGGATTCGGGGTTGCTGGTCGCTTTGCCGAGGAACGCGATCTCCTTCTCAATAAGGAAACCGGCCACGGCAGGCAGAGTATTGGTCACGCCCACGGTGCTGGCGTGCGCGCGGTGCGCGGTGCCGAAAGCATCGTTGACAAAGAGGTCCCCCATGGCCGCCAACTTGGCCGAGAATGTGGGGTCGTTGTTCTTTTCTTCGCTGTAGAAGCGAGTGTTTTCCAGCAGTAGGATGTCGCCGGGCGCCAATGCCTCCGCCATCGCCTGGACCTCATCACCGATAGCGTCAGGCGCCATCTTGACGGGCTTGCCGAGAAGCTCAGCCAGGCGATCGGCCACCGGCTGCAGGCTCAGGGCTGGGGTAACGCCCTTGGGCCGACCGAGATGGGACATCAGAATCAACGAGGCGCCGTGGTCAAGGATGTATTGAATGGTGGGGAGCGCTGCCCGGATACGGGTGTCATCGGTGATGGTGGTGCCATCCAGCGGAACATTGAAGTCAGCGCGCATCAGGACGCGCTTGCCTTTCAGATCGACATCGCGAACAGTCTTCTTGTCCATGCTACCTCCTTAAGGTAACCGTTACCCCTCAGACTAAGAAGAAGGGATAAGGCACATTGCCCTATCCCTTCTGGGTTTTCACAGGCTAGAGCTTACTCTTCAGAGTTTGCTGGCGACCATGGCTGCCAGATCAGCGATCCGGCAGGAGTAACCCCACTCATTGTCGTACCAGGAGATAACCTTGACCATCCGCGGCCCCATGACCTTGGTCAGCTCGGCGTCCACGATGGAGGAGCGGCTGTCGCCCTTGAAGTCCATCGAGACCAGGGGTTCTTCGCAGACTCCCATAATGTCCTTGAGCTCATTTTCGGAGGCTGCCTTGAACGCGGCGTTGACCTCTTCGGCGGTGGCGTCGGTCTTAAGCGTGACGACGAGATCCACAACGGAGACCGTCGGGGTCGGGACCCGTATAGCCATACCGTCGACAATGCCCTTTAGCTCGGGCAGGACCAGGGCAACGGCCTTGGCGGCACCGGTGGTGGTGGGGATGATGTTGATGGCGGCGGAGCGAGCGCGGCGCATGTCCTTCCTGTGGCCCTGATCCAGGAGCTTTTGGTCACTCGTATAGGAGTGAATCGTGGTCATCAGACCGTACTCGATGCCGAACTTGTCCGACAGGACCTTGGCCACGGGGGCCAAGCAGTTGGTTGTGCAAGAGGCATTTGAGATAATGTTGTGTTTTCCGCTGTCGTAGTCGGCGTCATTGACGCCCATGACGATGGTGATGTCATCACCCTTGGCGGGGGCGCTGATGATAACCTTCTTCGCGCCGGCGGTGATATGCTTGGAGGCACCCTCTCGGTCGCGGAAGAAACCGGTCGATTCAACGACGATGTCAACGCCCATCTCGCCCCAGGGGAGTTCCTCGGGGTTGCGGATGGCAAAAACCTTGATCTTGTGACCGTTGACGATGAGGCTGTTCTCGGTGTAGTCGACCTCGCCGTCGAACCTGCCGAAGCTTGAGTCGTACTTCAAGAGGTGCGCGTTTGTGGAGGTGGGGAAAAGGTCATTGATGGCGACCACTTCCAGCTCGTCTGGGTGGCGCTCCATAATCGTGCGCAGTACCTGGCGCCCAATACGACCAAAACCATTAATTCCGACTTTCGTAGTCATTGTTACTCCTTATTGTGTCTACAGATGTGCCGTTGGTTAGAAACCTAGGATTGGCGATCATCCACTAGTATGGTCACCAATCACACATTTCCAACCCCTACCTTAGCATGGCGACTAGTTCACCCGCGAGTTTGTGGCTGTTGTGATGCCCTGCCTGCATCTCATCCATTAGATCGGCAAAGACCACCTGCTGACTGCCGTGGGCCGCAATGTCCGGCTTGACCCATTCGACGCCGTCACCAAAAGATTTCCCTCTGGGTACCTGGGAATTCACCAGGACAATGTCGATCACATCCTTTCCCAGATGCTGTTCCAGTGCGTTGACGTGTGCTTCAGCCGTATAGTGATCCGTCTCACCCGGTTGTGTCGCCACGTTGCACACGAAGACCTTGGGCGCAGGCGCCGCCTTGAGTGCCGCCACGATCTCCGGTACCAGCAGGTTCGGCAGCAAGCTGGTGTAAAGGCTGCCTGGGCCGATGACGATCAGCTCGGCCTGAAGGATCGCCTGAATGGCGCCGGGATACGCGCTCGGACCTGCCGGATCCAGTGTGACGCGCAGAATGCGACCGTTCACCTTCGGAATCTCGGATTCGCCGCGGACACGCACCGGTGTGCTATCTTTGCGTGCGATATCGGCACACAGCGTCACCGTCTCCAGTGTGCTGGGCAGTACTT
>JAGHDT010000564.1 GCA_021159805.1 Anaerolineae bacterium | reverse complement strand
GTTGCGGGGTTGTTTTCTGTGCTGGATACTATTTCTGGCCCGTTGAGACTCTGACAGCCGTGATTGCACGGCTGGAATCGGGAGCCCTGGTCACTTTCCACGGCTGTGGCGAGACCGTGCGAACCTGCAAGTCCGACATCCGCGTCTTCTGCACCGACGCGATCCTGCGCACCGGCGCCTGGGGTCGGTGGCTGGAGATCCAGCGTGATGGGGAAGCCGAGTTCACGCCCATTGAGCTGCCCCCATCGTTGGGTTCGTGGGAGCAGTTCCTGGCCGTACGCAGCGGTGAGTTCCCCAACCCCAGCCCGCCCGAAGTAGGATTGCGGATGGCCCGCCTGTACGATGCCATCAAGGCGTCGGCTGCCAAGAATGGCCAACCCGTTCTGTGCAACTAAATCTTTCAAACTAAGGAGAAAGCAATGACAGACAAGAACAGCAAGAAGAAGGCTTTGATGGTTTGGGGTGGCTGGCTAGGTCACGAACCCCAGCAGTGTACGGCGATCTTCGCACCGTATCTGGAATCACAGGGCTATGACGTCACCGTCTCGGATACGCTCGATTCCTATCTCGATAGAGAACTCATGATGTCGCTGGATCTGATCGTCCCGGTCTGGACGATGGGCACGATCACGAACGAGCAGGAAAAGGGGTTGCTGGATGCCGTCATGAGCGGCATCGGCATCGCCGGCTGGCACGGCGGTATGGGCGACTCCTTCCGTAACAACGTGAACTACCAGTTTATGGTCGGCGGACAGTGGGTGGCGCACCCCGGTGGCGTGATTGACTACAAGGTCAACATCACTAAACACGAGGATCCCATCGTCGCCGGGCTGGATGACTTTGAGATGCATTCTGAGCAATACTATATGCACACAGACCCTGCCAACGAGGTCCTGGCCACCACCACCTTCAACGGTGACCACGCTTACTGGATCGACGGCACCGTTATGCCCGTCGTATGGAAGCGCACGTACGGCAAGGCGCGGGTCTTTTACACATCATTGGGCCACGTTGCCAAGGACTTCGACGTTCCCGAAGCCCTCGAGATCGTCAAGCGCGGCATGCTGTGGGCCAGCCTGTAGCACATCACCTAAGGAGAAGCAGACGATGACCACCAAAGTCGGTATCATCGGGTGCGGCAACATCAGCGGCATCTACTTGAAGAACGGGCAGGAGACCTTCGAGAACATCGAAATCGTTGCCTGCGCGGATCTGTTGTTGGACCGCGCCCAGGCTCAGGCCGAGAAGTACGGCGTAGCCCGCGCGTGCACGACGGAAGAACTGCTGGCGGATTCCGAAATCCAGATCGTCATCAACCTCACCACCCCGCAAGGACACTTCCCGGTGGCGATGCAAGCCATCAAGGCCGGCAAGTCGGTCCATAACGAGAAGCCATTGGCCCTCACCCGCGACCAGGGCAAACGCCTGCTCGCGGCAGCCAAGGAGCATGGCGTTCGCGTGGGCGGCGCTCCCGACACCTTCCTCGGCGGAGGGCACCAGACCTGCCGCAAGCTGATTGACGATGGCTGGATCGGAGAACCGATCGCCGCCACGGCGTTTATGACCTGCCACGGCCACGAGAGCTGGCATCCCAGCCCCGTCTTCTACTACGAAATCGGCGGCGGCCCTATGTTCGATATGGGGCCGTACTACTTGACCGCGCTGGTCAATATGATGGGACCGGTACGCCGTGTCTCCGGCGAGGCACGCATCACCTTCCCGCAGCGCACCATCACGAGCAAGCCCCTGTACGGCACCGTCATCGACGTAGAGACCCCGACCCACATCGCCAGCACGCTGCAGTTTGAGAGCGGCGCGATCGGCACCATCATCACCAGCTTCGACGTCTGGTCAGCCAACCTCCCGCGCATCGAGATCTATGGCACAGAGGGCTCGCTCTCCGTACCCGATCCCAATGGCTTCGGTGGCCCCGTGCGCGTACGTCGCGCCGGTGCGACGGAGTGGCAGGAAGTGCCGCTGACCCACGGCTATACTGAGAACAGCCGCGGCATCGGCGTGGCTGACCTGGCCAACGCGCTGCAGTCGGGGCGTGCGCACCGCGCCAGCGGCGAGCTCACGTACCACGTCCTGGACATCATGCACGCGACGCTGGATTCGGCACGAGAAGGACGGTACATCGAACTCGAGAGCCGCTGCGAGCGCCCCGCCCCGCTGCCGATGGGTCTCCTGCACGGGCGTCTCGACGCCTGACCGCATCTCAGTAGCACCTGCAGGATCAGAGAAGACCGGGGCTGCAGACCATCTGCGGCCCCGGTTTCGGCTGCTTCGAGCGTAACCTTCCACCCCCGGACACAAAGGGTTTCAAGCTGCCGCAGTGTGGCAGCCCAGGCCCCGGGGCCTTCCTCGTGGCCCATTTCCATACTTGCGTGGTGTGCGCGCGAACGTAGTGCCTAACGCTTCGAGAACAAGCGCCGCAGAGCCCTCACCAACGCGCTTCTGAGCTCGCTCCCTCCCCTGAAACGGGCACTTCGCCCCCTGAAGCGGGGGTGGGAGAGGGGACCGGACATGCTACTTCGAAAATAGCTTCCGCTCCCGGGCCTAAAGGCTTGGCTGCAGGCTTTAGGGCCTTCTTTGCGTCATATTTTCATGCTTGCGTGGTGTCCGCTGGCGGACATGGTGTCTACTTCGAAAATAGCTACTACTTCGAAAACAGACGCCGCAGAGCCCTGACCCTGCGCGCTGGGAAGCGCGTCACCCTCCCCTGAAACGGGGATTTCATCCCCTAGACCGAGGATTTCATCTCCCATACTCCGCAGCCGGAGGTGGGAGAGGGGACCGGAGGCGCGGCCCTGGAAACCACCCTCTACCGGCCCAAAGCCCTTCACCTGATCTCAACCCGAGTCTGCTCGGGCCGAGGCTTTGGGCCGTTCTTCGCGGCGTGTTTTCGTGCTTGCCTGGTGTACTGATGCACATGGCGTCTACTTCAAGAACAACCATCCACGCTCCCACTCTGCGGGGGCCGGTGTCAGACCCAACTGCGTTGGAGGCCCGCGCCGCTCTGCTGAGAGCTCAACACGAAGACGTGCCCGGGCCTCGCCACGGTCGAGGCTGACACCGGCCCCAGCAGAGCGGGCGAGACGCCCGCGGTCCACAGACAGAGGCTTCGTTCGTGCGTGGTGCACGCAAGCGAATACAGTATCCGCTTCTTCAGCGTGCGCGCCCTGTGGCCTTGGGCGGAAGGTTGAGGATTCCCAGCGTCGGCAGCCATCCTTCCTGCCATTCTCCCGCAGCGTCACGGCTGAGCGAGCGATCGGCCTCCAACACCAGCAGCTCGACCGCATCGAAGAGCACCGCTTCATGCCGCAGCCTGAGCCTCCCTTCGACAAAGGGAAGCCCCGCTTCCTCGCTGGTGATCACCAAGTAGCCCTGAGGCTGGATGACCGTACCCAACGGGAGCTTGTAGCCATAGTGCTCGATGCCCTCCACCTCAAGAACCCACCACTCGAGAGACAGCGCCTCGTCGGTGGGATTGTAGAGCTCGACCCAGGCATCTCCGGGCTCAACAGCTCCGTCCTTGTCCCAATCAATTCTCCCCACCACGGGCATCACCTCGTTGATGTACACCGTGGACGTAGGCGTCGTGGTGGTCATTACCGGTGTAGCGGCAAGCGTCAGCGTGGGCGTCAGTGTGGGCGTCGGCGTGTCAGGTGTCACCGTCGGCAGTGCGGTCGGTGCTAGTGTGGGCGTCGCGGTCGCGGTGGGCGCTGCCGTCTCTGTGGGAAGCGGCGTCTCTGTCGGCAGCCCCCCCACGCGCTCAAACCACGCCTCGATGGAGGCGTCGATGCTGCCCTCGAAGTACTCCACAGCAATGGTATGCTGCCCGGCGGAAAGCACACGCTCCGCAGTGTGCACCTTGTCGCCCGCACTGGTGGTCCACGCATCGATCACTAGGACGCCGTCCACACTCACGCGCACCCCGTCATCGGCGACCGCGCTGAATCGATAGAGCCCCGCCTCGAACGTATTAGTCCGGCTCCAGCGTGCCGAAAACTGATCTGTGGGTAGACCCACAGCGGGGGCGCCTTTGGCCCAGTCAAAGGCGATCTCACGGTCATTGCGTACCAGCACCGGAGCTCCTGCCAGATTCACGTAGGGCCAATACTCGCCCTTCCAATCTGGGAAACTGGGCGTGATCTTCTCCCACGTCAGACGGGCCCTGGCCTGACCGAAACCCTCGTAGTATTCGAGCATCAACGTGTGGGCACCGGCAGCCAGCGGCAGATCCACCGTCAGCTCCCGAGTGCCACCATCTTCCCATCCATCGATCACCAACCGGTCATCCACCCAGAGTCGGGCCCCATCGTCGACAAGCACGCGGAACTCGTAGGTCCCGGTGGCGAAGTCCAGCGTCCGGCTCCAACGAGCCGAGAAGCTGTTGGAGGGAATCTCCGGCGCAGGCGACCCCGTATCCCAGGTGAAGTCGAGTGTCGCATCGTCGCGCACCAGTGTTGGCAGACCTGAGAACGACCGGTTGGGCCAGTACTCGCCCCGCCAGTTGTCAAAAGCGCCGGCCTTCTCCCACGTCAGTTGAATGACCGCGTCGCCGCCGGCATCGTAGTACTCCAGGCGCATCTCATGATCACCGCCGGTCAGCGAGATGTCGCCGGTCACCTCACGCGCAGCACCGTTCGTCCACGCATCGATGACACGCACACCATCCACGTACAGCCGAGCTCCATCATCCACCAAGACTCGGAAGCGGTAATTGCCGGCGTCGAACGCCAGCGTACGGGTCCATCGGACGGAGAACTTGTCC
>JAGHDT010000015.1 GCA_021159805.1 Anaerolineae bacterium | reverse complement strand
TCCTAGTCCCGCGCGAGCATGACAAGCAGCTGAACGCTTTGTGCTTTCGCTCAGGACGGACCTCAGTCCGCCTCCGCATACTGGCCGATCGCGTTGTCTGGGTGCTTCCCGGAGCGCGGGGCCTAGTCCCGCGCAAGCGTGAAATGCAGCGCCCACGTCACAGCCGCGGAATCGTCATCCCCCCATCCACCATGATCACCTGCCCGGTAGAGTAGGCGAAATCCCCGCGGGCCAGCGCCGCAGCTGCCTTGGCGATGTCCTTGGGGAAACCCCAACGCGCCTGCACCATCAGTCCTTCGGCGATGAGCTTGTCGTACTTCTCCTGGACCGTGGCGGTCATATCTGTCTTGATGACGCCGGGACGGATTTCGTAGACGGGGATGTCGAACTCACCCAGACGTGCAGCCCAGAGTTGGGTGGCCATGCTCACACCCGCTTTGGATAAGCAGTATTCGCCACGGCTGGGGGATACTACGGTGGATGAAATGGATGAGATGTTGATGATGCACCCCTGGAAGCCTGCATCTGCCTCTCTCTGTTCGATCATCCAGTTGGCGACGGCTTGAGTCAGAAAATACGGGCCCTTCAGATTGATCCCCATCACCCAGTCGTAGCTCTCCTCGGTAGCTTCCAGAATGTCGGCACGGACTCTGGGGGCGACCCCAGCGTTGTTGACCAACACGTTGAGATGACCGAATCTCTCCTTGATAGCGGCCAGCGCTTCAGCGCGTGCTGCAGGGTCGGTCACGTCGGCGCGGCAGTAGAGCACGCCAGCGCCTAGCACGCGCAGTTCGCTCAATGCCGGCATCACGACGTCGTCAGGATGGATGTCCATCACGGCGATGTTGAATTCCTCTGCGGCCAGCGCGATGGCGATGCCAAGGCCGATACCCCGGCCGGCACCGGTGATCAGGGCGGTTTTCTTCATAGGTTGGTCTCCTTAGGTAGCTATCAGCTTTCAGCGGTCAGCTTTCAGCTAAAGGCAGTAAGGAGTAGGGAGTAAGGAGCATGCTTGGCCGAGCTTGCTCCTTACTGCTTACTCCCTACTGCTGTTGTGTCGCTGACCGCTGATAGCTGACTGCTGAAGGCTATACTGTCAATACCTTCACGTCGTAGACGCCGAGTTTCACGACGCCGGTGAGTTTCTCGCCTGTCAGCAGATCGGTATAGACAGTGGTGCCAAGGTCGATGCCGCGGACGGCGTCGTTGTAGTTCATCAGGAAGATGAAGGGGCGCTCGCCGTCGGTGCGCAGCTGTGCGCTGATGCCGTGGGGTAGGTGGGCGTCCAGGCTGCGCAGCAGGTCCAGCTCGCCTGCCAGGTTGCCATAGAAATCGCTGAAGAAGCGGTCGTCATTGTTGGAGCTGATAGTGTAAGCCCTGCCCTCGCCGTAAGCGTTGACCGTCAGTGCGGCGCGACCGGCATAGAAGTCTGACTTGTAGGTGGCGAGCACCTGCGCGGTCTCGGGGTGGATCAGGTCGCAGTAGTCGCGGGCAGTGTATTCGCCCTTGAGGCCGGGGCCGTTGCCGGTGACGGGAACGGGAACGACTGTGTTGGTATCGCCTTCGTAGAGCGCATCAATCTCCTCTGCCCAGATGCCCTGGACCTCGCGCAGCTTCCCACCCGGCCAGCCGCCGAGGAAAACCAGGTCGCTATCGTTGACGATACCGGACCAGTAGGTGATCACGAGCGTGCCGCCGGTCTTCACGAATTCGGCAATGCGTTCGTCGACGCCCGGGCGGATCATATAGAGCATAGGAGCGATGAGCAGCTTGTAGCCTGAGAAGTCCTGCTCCATATCGATGATATCGACGGGAATGCCCTGAGCCCAGAAGGCGCGGTAGTGATGTTTGCAGGCGTCCAGGTACCCCTTGTCTCCGCGGCGAGGGCCCTGAGCGTCGTTCATCGCCCAGGCGTTTTCCCAGTCGTAGATGATGGCGACATCGGGACGAACTGTGGTGCCGATGACATCTTGGAGCTTCTCCAGCTTCTGACCGAGGTCGGCGACGTCGCGGAAGACGCGGGTGTTCTCGTGGCCGACGTGGTCCACAACAGCGCCGTGGAACTTCTCTGAAGATCCCTGGCTCTTGCGCCACTGGAAGTACTGGACCGTGTCCGATCCGTGAGCAACAGCCTGCAGGGAGCTGAGCGCGTGCATTCCGGGGCGCTTGACTTTGGCCGACGGCACCCAGTTCGTGGCACTGGGGACGCTCTCCATCAGCATGAAGGGCTTGCCGCCCTTGAGGCAGCGGTTAATGTCGTGGACGAAGGCGGTGTCAGCGGCCAGTTCCACGTTGTCGCCCTTGTGCCACATGGGATAGCTGTCCCACGAGACCACGTCGAGGTCCTTGGCCATCTTCCAGTAGTTCAGCCCGGGGAAGGTGCCCATGAAGTTGGTGGTGATGGGCGTGTCGGTTGAGAACTGGCGCAGGGCCGCGATCTCGTTCTCCATGAAGTCGATGGTCTGGTCGGTGGTGAACCGCTTCCAGTCAAGATTCAGCCCGTGCACCGAGGTCTCGCCGATCTCGCTGGGAGGCTCGATCTGTGACCAGTCGGTGTAGGTGTGGCTCCAAAACGCGGTCCACCACGCCTGATTCAGCGCGTCAAGCGTCGCGTACCTGGCCTTGACCCAGTCCCGGAAGGCGGCGCGGCACAGGTCACAGTGACAGGCTCCGTTGTATTCGTTGGAGAGGTGCCAGACCAGCAGAGCAGGATGATTCTGATATCGCTCAGCCAACTTGGCGTCGATGGTGTAGGTCTTCTCGCGATAGACCGGCGAGGTGAAGCAGTGGTTGTGGCGGCGTCCGAAGAGGTTGCGGCCCCGGTCAGGGCGGACACGCAGCACCTCAGGGTATTTCTGCGCCATCCAGATGGGGCGCGCCCCGCTAGGGGTCGCCAGAACAGCGTAGCTGTTGTTCTCTGCCAGCATATCCATCACGCGATCGAGCCAGCCGAAGTCAAACTCGCCTTCTGCGGGCTCCAATGCTGTCCAAGCGAAGATGCCGACGGTCATCGCATTGCAGTGCGATAGCTTCATCAGGCGCATGTCCTGTTCCCATACGTCCTCCGGCCACTGGTCGGGGTTATAGTCCCCACCGTGGAGGAAGACTGGCGCCTTGGGATTGATGGGGGGATACTTGTAGATTGTCATGATTCTCCTCCTCAATTGTGGATAGGTGTGCCTCAGGTCAGATGCTCCGGACCGTCCAACACGTGGGCGACCGAACGACACGGGTTGAAAGCTGCACGTTGAACCTGCAGCCTGCAACTTTCAACCTGTGACTGTTACTTCCCCATCGCTTTCAGGTTGCCGAGGGATCGCTTTGCTGATTCCATCGGCGGGTAGGGGTAGTTCTCCTGCTCGATGATGTACCAATCGGTGACGCCCTGGCTCTCGACGACGTCGAAGACCTCCTGCCAGGCCACGTCGCCGTCGCCGATGAGGACCAGCTCCTTATCCGCGGCGTACTCCTTGAGGTGGACGGTGAGCGCCCGCTTGGGGTAGCGCTTGAGTATGGCCACCGGGTCAGCGCCCCCGTGGAGCGCGTTGCCCAGGTCAATCTGCATCACGACGCCAGGGCCGGTGTTGCTGAAGAGGATGTCCCAGCCGGTCTGGCCGTTCTCGTAGGGCGTGAACTCAACGTGGTGGTTATGGTAGCCCGTGACCATCCCCTCGGGCGCCAGCTTGGTCGCGATCTCCTCGAAGATGCCGGCGGTCCGTAGCCAGGCATCGGCGGAGCTCCGGTACTCCTCGGCCATTCCGGGCACCACCAGATACTTGTTGCCCAAGATCTGGTTGAACTCCACGGTCTTGGCCAACTCATCGCCCATCAGCGTGTTGAGGCCGGTGTGGCACCCTGCGGCCTTCAGGCCGAGATCATCCAGCATCGTGCGGATGGCCTTGGCGTCGTAGCCATAGTAGCCGGCGAAATCAACGCCTTCGTAGCCCATCTCAGCCACAGCCTTCAGTGTGCCGGGGAAATCTCTCTGGCAATTCTCACGGACGGAGTACAGCTGCAAAGCGATCGGAATGCGGGTCATAGGAGACTCCTTTTTTGGGTATTGTGCTGGATTCTGGATATCACGATTCACTATTCACGATTCAGCTTCTCACCTGATGGGCGCCCTGCTTCTTGGGGGCACAGCTGTCTTCCAGCCCTGAATCGTGAATGGTGAATCGTGGTTTGACTTCTCATTTCGTCGCAAAGACTGTCTCTCCCCGCCGCCGCGCCCACTCCGCGACGCGCGTCGGGTCACCGTTCCAGAGACGTTCTCTGCCCCACTGGTTGGCTGTTGGACGTCCAGCACACGTGATCTTGATAACCGGGAAGAGCGGTGTAGGTTGGGTGCGCGGGAGGCCGTGGATGAAGAGCTCCTCGCCCTGTTGTTCGAAGGCGAGGGGCTGTCCAGCTGTCAGCAGTTCGACGCGCTCCACCGGCGTCACCAGGTCGGCGAGTCGGAGGGTGGGGCGCCCGTCCCAGAAGCGGATGAGGAGGTAGAGCGTGTTGTCCACTGTCGTCTGCCAGCCGCGTGTGATGAACTCCGTCACGTCACCGCCATCGTTGCCATAGATAGCCTGGCCGTGCGTGTCCAGCCACTCTCCGATCTCGAGAGCCCGGGTGACGAACTCCGGGGGGAGCTGCCCGTCGGCCTGTGGCCCGACGTTCAGCAGCAGGTTGCCACCCTTGCTCGCGCACTCGCACAGCATATCCAGGAGCTTCTCCGAAGAGCGCCAGCGCTCGCCGATCGTGTGGCCCCAGAGACGCCAGGTACTGACCTGGCAGGACTCCCAGATGCGATCCTCGGCGGTGATATGGTGCTCAGGGGTTCCCAGGTCACCGGAATCCTTGCCGCCCAGGCGGTTGTTGATCAGTATGTTCGGCTGAAGCTCCCTGATGCGCGCGACCAAGCGGTCCCCGGCAAGATCCTCACGGGTGCGGGGCCAGACGCCGTCGAACCATATGAGATCAATGTCGCCGTAGTCAGTGAGCAGCTCCTCGACCTGGGCATAGACGTAGTCACGCATCGAGGACCACGCTTCAGCGTCGACCTCGGGGCCCTCGAACCAGGCTGGAACCCGCCAGTCCAGCAGGGAGTAGTAGAGGCCGACGCGGAGTCCCGCCGCGCGGAAGGCATCCACAAACTCGCGCACGAAATCGCGCTGCGGAGCCTGTTTGGCACTCGAGTAGTCGGTGGTTGCGGTGTCCCACAGGCAGTAGCCATCGTGGTGACGTGTGGTGAGTACCGCGTACTTGAACCCGGCCTTCTTGGCCGTCTCAGCCCACAGCACCGGATCGTAATGATCGGGACGCCACGCGCACGCATTGGCTTCGTATTCGCACGGATCGAGGTGCTCGCGGAATAGCACCTGCTCGCCGCGTCCGTAAGCGGCGTAGGGTCCCCAGTGGAGGAAGAGCCCATAGCGGCCCTCGGGAAACCAGCGCCATTTTTCAGGAACTGTAGGAGAACGGGTCACGGTTTGTCCCCTTTCGTCGCAGACTGACGGTTGGTGCTGCTACGTAGAGTCTACGTCAAGTTGGGGGAAATGGGAAACGACCAAGGCGATAGGGCGCGCTCTTGATGAGATCGCGTGGACCTCTATGATGATCCTGCTCGGCGGCGCAAGAGAGCCGCTGAGCAATGCCGGGGATCTCTAAGCGCTGGAGGTGACGTCTGTGACCCCTCTGCCCGTTCGGATTCTGTAAATCGTCCTGTTCCTGTTTGGCCTCTTGATGCGACCTGCGCCGCGATGGGCGGTCCGCCGTCTCATCGCGGGATGGGCAACTCCACTGGATTGTGTGCAGAGTCTGTCATCCGAGGCTCAAGTTCCTCCGCGTATCTGCTCCCGGTCCGTCCGCGCGCTGTCGGTGCTCCATACGTTGAGAGTGGGTTATGATCCCGCGTGATCGCGTCCCCCGCTTTGAAATCTGGATCGACGCGTTTCTGGCCGAGCTGGAATATGTTGATCCTGCCGACGCTGCGGTAGGTATCGGCCAAGACTGTGTGATGCTGCCCTCAACTCTACTCGCTGCTCGATGAGCTGGATCACCCGACGCGTTCCGAAGGGGTAAACTCGACTTTCGGCAAGCTGAAGGACGTAGTGCACTTCCTTGATGGGGTGAGCGGGCCGAGTTTGCCGTCAGAGATGCTGCAGACGAGCCGGATCTGGTGTGGACGGTCATTTTAGGATGGCGCCACTATGGCTGTATGAGCCATCCCCACACGACGTGCCACACGACGTCGGTCCAGAAATGCACGCTCATTGCAGCCAGGAAGCCGTAGCGCCGGAAGAGCCAGGCGACGATAACCGAGAGTACTCCGTTGAGTAGGAAGATCTCGACTAGCAAGCAATGCCGTCGGCAGACCAGCTATGCTCTGCGCGCCCAGGATGAACATAAGAGACGGGACGTGGCCTGCGCCGAAGACGAGT
>JAGHDT010000606.1 GCA_021159805.1 Anaerolineae bacterium | reverse complement strand
CGGGAACCATCGCTCTGAGCTTCATTGTGCCTCCCCTGGCTATGAATCACTGCTCGTCGGTACGTGTCAACGTGGAGGCGCGAGCGCATTGAGGTGTCAGAAGGAGGTGTGCGCCAGTAGTATACGGCGGACGAGGGGGAGCGCCAACGGACAACTGCAGGCGCTGTCAGCCCCCTCCATTCGCTGATTCTGCATTCTCCCATTCTCATTCCATCTGGTACGAAGCGATCGCCTCCTCATAGGCGGTGCGGAGCGGCGTATAGGTGAGGCCGAGCTCACGCTCAGCCTTACTGCCATCGAAGTCGAACCCCTCCTTCATCGTGCGCATCTGGTCTAGCGACATATCCCACAAGGGGGGACGCTTCGTCACGTCCGCAATCGCCGTAAGAAGCCTGGCATTGAGCATCACCATAGCGTCGGGAAGCTGAATCTTGGGAACCGAGGCACCGGTGATCGCGCTGATGATGCTGTTGATCTCGTTGAACGTGATCGTCCGTGCGCCCACCAGATACTTCTCACCGATGTTCCCCCCCTTTTCCAGGGCGCGGAGGATGGCTTCGGCGACATCCCTGACGTGTACAAAGGTGAGAACGGACTCATTGAAAACCGTCACCGGCAGACGACCATTGGCGAGGTTCTCGACATGCCGTCCTGTGCCTTTGTGGTCATCAGGCCCAAGCACGCCGGAAGGGTAGATGGCGACGAGGGGCAATCCCTGCTGCCGGTGCAATTCCCACGCAATCTGGTCACCCTCGTATTTCGTCTGGGCATATGCGCTGAACCGAACCGGGCCGGGCTCACAATCCTCGGTAAAAGGACATTCCACCGGTTTGCCGTAGATCAGGCTGGTGCTCACGTGCACGACCTTGGCCACGTCAAACATCAGCGCGGTTTCCATCACGTTGCGTGTTCCCTCCACGTTGACATCCTGGCAGACACGTTTATCCGGCACCCAGAAGTCGTAGACGTTGGCGAGATTGATAACAGCATCATGGCCCGGCCTGCTCCGAACCAGAGACGCACGATCTGTCACATCGCCGGTGATCGTGGGGATCTTCAGAGCGCGCAGAGTGCTGACATCGCTGGTTTTCCTGACCAGACAGGTAAGCTCGTGGTCCGTCTGGGCCATCCGCCTGGCCAGGTGTGTGCCCATGAATCCCGTCGCGACGGTAACGAAGACCTTCATCTCGCACCTCCTTCACTCCTAGAAATGACTCTGAGGGCGCACCGCATCTGCGAGGATGCAGAGGAGCACCTTAGGGAGGTCATGTTTGAGCAGTGTTCCGGTCCAGAAGTGTAGCGGAATGCGTCGTAGATGCTGAGATGAGGATGCTCGTGACGATGTGGCTGGAGGTTTGCGATGAGTGTCAGCGCGATGTCGACCTATCCATCAAGACTGTAGGGCATCGCCGCTGCGTTGTCAACACCCCGACGTGGCAGGCGGATACGTCGGACAGGTTGAGTGACTGCCTACTGAAGCATATCACATGACCGGCACGATCACGTGAAGTCGGCCTGGCACATACCGCGGAAGTCTTCGGGAGCCCCGAGAAAACAACAGCCCGGCCAGATTGGCCGGGCTACACGTGGTTCTGAAATCTCCTGTGAACGTCAGGGCGTCACAGTGTCTGAAATCAGCACGCCGGAAAGAGCACCCTCGTAGACTGTGCCGTCCTTTGTGACGTGGTCCACTGTGGAAGTGACGGCTGCACCAGACGCACGACCCTTTGGGGTCTGGAAGACACATCGCCGTCGTCGCTGACCGCGCCACAGACAGTGGCACTGTAACTGCTGCTCCAAATTCCGGTGGCGGTGGCATTCCCTCTGGGCGCTAACTCGCTCGCCTTGTCGCCTTCTGGCATCACCGATCGCTCTTCACACACGCGTCCCAGTCCACGGGCGCCACATAGACGTTCATGCGGCCGCCGACGTCGGAGCCCCAGATCACGTGCTTGTCGTCAGGCGTCATGATCGGATGGGGATGGCTGCTTTTGCGCCAGGAGGTATCGTGGCTGCAGAGGCGCCCGACGAGTGCCCGATGGCCATCGGGGTCGTATCGAATCAGCGAGATATACCGGCGATAGTCGGGATCGTCCATGCGGATCTGCGCGGTGTCGCCCACCGCCAGGTGGTCCTCCGAGTTGGCATAGACGTGCACCGGGCGCCGGTAGGGGTAGTAGTACCGCCGTTCATCAGAGCCGTCCGGATTCACATAGATGTCAGCATGGAAGAGCCAATCCATATCCGCACGGTAGCGATACGAGTACTGAGTGCCCACACGCCCGGAGGCAGTGAAGAACTCGTGACCCACGCGCTCCAAGTGGCGCTGCGTCTCGACCAGTGGATGGGTCTCATCAGTGGCCACGTTGGCAACCCACATCCGCTGCACCAAATCCCAGGGACCCTCGTGACAATAGAGCACGGTATCGCCGTCCGTCGGGTGGATGATGACGTGGGTCATCCGGCGAAGCTCACCGGTGACAGGATAGCCTGTGTGCGTCTGTGTATCATAGCGAATGATAACGCTGGAAGGGTACCTGAAGAACTTCTCACGGAATCCCTTCGAGCCACCCGAGAACTCGGCCTCGAAGCGGGCCGTGCAGAGTTCGGTCTGCGCCAACTCCACCATTGTGAACGCCAGGTAGCGCCCATCCGCCGTGCATGAGAGGCTGGCGGGGACAAAGCCGGCAGGCACCGCCATATGCTCCTCCTCCGTCAGATCATCAAGTCTTACGGATTTGAGCACGTGTCCGGCGAAATAGTAGACGATGCTGTTCGCCGCGTCAAGACATCCGGTGTGAACATCCCTATCATCGGTCAATTGGACCATTGTGCCGTCCGCGAAGTTCAGTGTATAGAACTGATCCTCGCCTGTGCGGTTTGACGTCACGATGATGAATGTGCTGTCAGAATCAACCTGCGAAACGGTGAAATAAGGATGGTTGGTATCACTTTGGTCGTCGCTAAGCCGCGTGACAGTCACACCGGTCGCCGGGTCCGCTTGCGTTTGCAGATCAGAGTAGATGATAGTCCCTTTCATGGTTGCCTCCTGGACAAAGGTGTGAAGCTCTATACAGACTGAAGCTTCTCATTTCTATGCTGACATCGCCACGCAAAGTGTAACGTAGCACCTCCTTCCGGGCAAACGATAACGTGTTGAAAATGTGAGCGCATTTCACGTTGATGGTGAATACGCAAGAAGGGCCCCTCGACAGGCCATCGGAGTGCCCGTGCCCAGTCGGGACCTCGCCCGGCAAGAGCTCTCCGCTGTTTCAAGTCCAGAGACAGGACTACAATGGACGGCAAGCGAACCAGCCCAGGAGACACCTATGAAAGTCACCTATCTCGAAGTCACAGTCAAGCACCGAACCCCCAGCCCAACACCCATCCGTGATGCGCTGCAGAGCCTCCCCGGAGCGGGGACTGTCCACGTCATCGTACATACAGATGGACGGATCCACGGCGCCCCGGTGACCGGCAACGGCGAGATCGGCTTCGGACGCATCAGCGGCGCACCCGATGCGCTGGCTGCCGTGATCGAGCACGAGCTGGCGCCCGTTGTCGTCGGCACCGACCCGGCCTACGTGCGG
>JAGHDT010000408.1 GCA_021159805.1 Anaerolineae bacterium | reverse complement strand
GGCATTCCCAACCTCGACATGGCCGCAGCCAGCATCAAGATGAACGACGATGGCTCCTTCAACCTGATGATGGGGGCGACAGACCTGGGCACGGGGTCGGACACCGTCTTGGGCCAGATAGCGGCTGAAGTATTGGGGTGCAGCTTGGACGATCTGATCATCCGCTCCTCCGATACCGACGTCACCCCGTTCGACAAGGGGGCCTACGCCTCCAGCACAACTTACATCAGTGGCGGCGCGGTCGCGCGCACGGCGGAGGATGTGGCGCGGCAGATCAAGGCCGTGGCCGCCGATATGGCCGGGGGAGAAGCCGGTGACTTCGCGTTGAAGCAGGGGCGCGCCTGGCGCGACGATGGGCTGAACCTCAGTTTCCGCGAGATCGCACTGCACGCGTTGCACACGCAGAACCAGCATCAGATTATGGGGCATGCCTCATTTGTGAGCCCCGTGAGCCCGCCGCCCTTCGCTGCGCAGTTCGCCGAGGTCACTGTCGATACGGAGACGGGGCAGACTACAGTCGATAATCTTCTGATTGCTCTGGACTCGGGCCAGATCATCAATCCATTGACAGCCAGTGGGCAAGCCGAAGGAGGCATGCATCAGGCTCTGGGATATGCCCTCACAGAGGAGTTGATCTACGACACTCAGGGCAGGACTGGAAACCCACGCTTTGACGACTACCGTGTCTTCCGCGCCGACGAAAGCCCACCTATGCAAACACTCTTCATCGAAACCTACGAGCCCTCTCACCCGGTTGGGGCCAAATCGGTGGCCGAGATCGTCGTCAATGGTGTGACGCCGGCAGTGCTGAATGCCATCCACGATGCTACCGGCATTGTGCTTAAGCAAACTCCGGTCACTCCGGAGCGATTGTGGAAAGCACACCAAGCCCAGGCGCCGCCAAAGATCACAACGTAAATGGCAAAACAGCAGTACTAGCGGCGGCGCCCCTAGAGGCGCCGCTTCTTTGTTTGGTATGTCAATCTCTTATACGAGACCGACTTCCAGGAGAGAACGCGATCAAGGCATTGACCCAAACAGCACTCAGAGTACAGTAGCCATGATCAGCAAGAGAGAGGAGAGAGAGTATGAGTTGGAAAAAGTATCATCTGCCTGAAGACGTAACGGAGGTGCTAGCCAAGAGCCCCAGCGTCACCGTCGTCAGCACCATCAGCGAACTGGTGAACCTGGCATGTGGCGGGCTGGGCTGCAGCCACTATGAGGTCACCTATGACCTGCCGGAGGAGGGCCAGGTCGTTGAGGCAACTGTGGCACGCGTCCGCAACGGCGTATCAGTCAACTACCCGGAGCCGTATATGCGGCGGCGCGACCCCGACTGCCTGGTGATCGCGGATAACTTGGCCACGGACAAACCCACCTTCCGGCAGCGATATGGCGAGGAATTCGATGGCATGCGCACGGCTACGTTTGAGTGGCTGGCGGAGCAGCCGCTGGCTATGTTCGGCTACACCGCCGGGCAACCCGGCATGGGGATGGATTCTGTCGTCATTGCTCCCGCCAACGCCGGATTCTTCGCCCTGAGCTTGGCGCTGCTCCAGGGCATCATTCCGGAGAGCGAGATCACCGGTGGTTTCGTCCCCCGGTCCATCATCTACGTGGCCCCCGTCTTCCGGCACACGCACTTTGCCGGCAAACAGGTTGTCGTGCACAATCGGCTGCCCAACATGCATGAGGTCTTCTCCTACAACCTCTACCCGGGGCCTAGCGCCAAGAAGGGCGTCTACGGTATGCTCCTCACGCAGGGCGAGCGGGAAGGATGGGTCACCACGCACTGCTCAACGGTCAGAGTTGTCACGCCCTACGACAACGTGACCACCATGATGCACGAAGCCGCCAGCGGTGGCGGCAAGAGTGAGCTCCTCGAGCCCGCGCACCGTGAGGACGACGGCCGGATGTTGTTGGGCGAGAATATGCTCACTGGTGAACGCCGCCACATAGAGATCCCGCGTACCTGTACGCTTGAGCCCGTAACAGATGACATGGCGCTCTGCCATCCGTCGCTCCAACAGGGCACAGGCAAGCTCTCGGTAACAGACGCCGAAGATGCCTGGTTCCTGAGGGTCAACCACATCGATCACTACGGCACCGATGTGCATCTGGAACGCCTCACCGCTGAGCCGCCCGAACCCCTGCTCTTCCTCAACATCTACGCCGTCCCCGGCAGCCGCGCGTTGATCTGGGAACACATTGAGGATTCGCCGGGGAAACCGTGCCCCAACCCTCGCGTCGTGATCCCACGACGTCTGTTCCCCAATATCGTCAACGAGCCGGTGGAGGTCGACATCCGTAGCTTCGGTGTGCGGACACCACCGTGCACCGAGGACCACCCCACGTATGGCATCCTCGGTCTCTTCCACATTCTGCCGCCGGCCCTGGCTTGGCTATGGCGGCTGGCGGCACCGCGGGGATATGGCAACCCAAGCATCATCGATACCGAGGGGATGAGCAGTGAGGGCGTCGGCTCCTACTGGCCATTCGCCACCGGACGACGGGTCGATCAGGCCAACCTGCTGCTGGCCCAATTCAGGGACAACCCGAATACGCGCTACGTCCTCTGCCCGAATCAATACGTGGGCGTCTGGCGCACAGGGTTTATGCCCGAGTGGATCATGCGTGAATATCTGGCTCGCCGTGGTACAGCGAAGTTCAAGCCAGAGCAGATCCGGCCTGCGCGCTGCGCGCTTCTCGGCTACGCCCTACACCAGTTCCAGGTGGAGGGACGCTTTATCTCGCGCTGGTTCTTGCAGGTTAACACACAGCCGGAGGTGGGCAACGCCGGCTATGATATTGGCGCCCAGCAGCTCTACGACTTCTTCAGTGAGCAGCTCAATCTGCATCTCACTGAGGATCTGGACCCCCTGGGGCGCGCCATCATCGACTGTTTCATGGACCGGGGATCGGTGGCCGACTACAACGGACTCATCCCCCAGGTTGACCTGACAGGCTAGTCAGAGGTATACTAGGGTCGAGCATCAGCATCGATAAGGAGTCAAGCAGGATCAGCCGAGCACGTGAGATCGCACGCATGATGGGCTACAACAGCATTGATGCGACACTGGAAGCCAGTGGCCATGGGGAGCTGATCCTGCCCAAAGTACCGGAATCGAAGCGGCTTGAGGTTACGAGCTGGGTACGCAGCCAGGTCCCCGGGGTCCGCGACGAAGAGACGTGTTAGCCGATATACTGGACGACTGCGCTGACAGCGTGTAGATGGCGATAGAACTTCAGCACTATCCCGTCGACACCGACGTATGCAACACGGATCTCCCTAACGGGTGGCCAAGCTACTGTGACACGAACGCCCTGTCCTGAAAAGCGCCCTGTCGAAGAGAGGAAAATCGCATGAAACTACCAGAGCAGCGCATTCGATTGGTCGCTGCGGATCCGATCGAGGTGGGAACCTACAGGCTTCTACCTTCAGTTCTCGTCAACACGTTGTCGCTTCAGAGTCCGGACAGAGGCACGTTCAACTTTGTACGCCTTCGTCCGGCATCGATCGTGGTGGAAAGCGAAGACAGTGCCGAGTGGATCGAGATCCCCAACACAACGGCAAATATCCTGAGCACAATGGCTGCAGCAGCAGCGGCGATCGCACTGGTCAGCAGCTTGATCATCGCGATAAGTCTGTTTCTCAATAGCCCAAGGGAAGGGAGATAGCCTCCATGGAAGCAGTCAAAGCGCTCTTTGAGCGGCTGGACAAAGTACCCGAGGAAGTCAATGTCAACGCCGTCTTCGGCACACCCCAGACGATTGGTGGGCTCACCTTGATCCCCGTTGCCGAAATCATGTATGGTTTCGGCGCAGGCGTAGGATCGGGCCCCAGCAATGAGTGCGACGAGGCGTCAGCGGACGCCGACGCTGTCGAAGGCAAGACCGCCACCGGCGTAGGCGGCGGAGCCGGAGCGAAAGCTCGCCCGATTGCTTACATCGCCGTGGGTCCGGAGGGAGCCCGCGTTCAACCCATCATGGATGAACAGAAAGTCGCCCTTGCCGGCCTACTGCTGGGTTTCTGGGCTATCGGTTGGGTGGGCCTGGTGCTGAAGACGCTGTTTACACGCCCCTCCTAGCCTGAATGCCCGTCGAACGCATCGAACACACCGCAACAGGGCTCGCCTGGTATCAGTTCACCGGCGAGCCCTTGCCTTCCAGCGAGCGCTTTGTCCACGCCATGGTGACGCGGCTCGGCGGGGTTAGTCAAGGCACCTATGCCGGGCTCAACCTGGGTGGCACCGTAGGGGACATCCCCGCAGCCGTTCAGGAGAACCATCGACGCTTGTTCCAGGCATTTGACATCAGCGAGGACCAGGTCGTCAGCCCATACCAGGTACACGGCAACTGCGTCGCACGCGTTGGGTCCCGGGAGGGCGGCAGCGTCATCCCGGAGATGGACGCCCTGGTCACATCCACGCCCGGCGTTGCCCTGCTCTTGCGCTTCGCGGACTGCGTGCCCGTTCTCTTCTACGATCCCGCGCACCACGTCGCAGCACTGGCGCACGCCGGCTGGCGCGGAGTAGCCAATGAGGTCATCGCCGCCACGGTCACCGCGCTCACACAGGAGTTTGGGACGCGACCGCGGGATCTCTGGGCGGGCGTGGGGCCGGCTATCGGTCTGCAACGCTATCAGGTCGGTGAGGACGTCGTCAAGGCTGTGCAGCGCACACTGCCGCCGGGAATTCAGATCGCGGAGAAACAGGACCGACGATGGCACCTCGACTTGCCCGGGGCTGTTGGGGCTCAACTGCAGGCGCTGGATGTCGGCACCGTCGATCTCTCGGGGCTGCACACGGCGGGGCACACGGATGAATGGTATTCACATCGCGCCGAGAAGGGGAAGGCCGGCCGGTTTGGCGTTCTCGTGATGCTGAAATAGACGGCCTCCCCGCAGACATTGTCTCTTTGGGAAGGCTGTGATCGCACCGCAGTGACGTTGCTGCCCATCGATTCGGGTCTAGGGTGACAACCCCTCAATCTCGAACGTGAAGCCGAGGACGTTCAACAACACCGAGTCAGCGCCCTCAGGGACCGCAAACTGCAGCTCGAAGTCCTGATAGTCATCCGGCGGGATCGTCCACGGCAGCAGCGGCGCCGATATCTCCAGGCTACTGCGCCCGCTGCCCGACGTCACCTCCACAGCCTCAGCCGCAACAAGAAGGTCAGACTCACCATCGTTGTAGACGGTGCCGGAAATCACAATCACGCCCCGGTCCGCATCCAAGAAAACTTCATAAAGCTCCACGTCCGGCTCGGCCGGACCTGGTCTCGGCGGCTCAAAGTCCAGCACCACAGTGGCCTGATCAGCAGAAGTAGGATCGGCCCGGAACCGCCACACAAGCGGGGCAGATATCGTGCGGGGGATGACGTAGCCGGCGCTGCCACGGACCGAATCGCCGGCCCCGACCAACGCCGTCAGACGACCTGCGTCACCCAGCACGGTGGCGGGTTCATTGAGAACATACCGTTGCCCAGCTGCGTCCTCAACGACCATATCGAAGTAAGTCGGATCCACAGCACTCGCCAACGTGTTTGTGATCTGGTACTCAATGACAAAGTACCAAGAATCCGCACTCTCCGGGGCTGCATTCTCAACCAGGCCGGAACTCACGACGCGGACGGTGAGCCCATCAGAATGCTGCTCCGTGGTCGGCACCACAGCTTCCGGCAGATAGCGAGCGCTCACAATCAGCCGAGCCGGCTGATCGCCGCCCAACACCATTAAGGTCAGGCCGGGGCGGTCCTGGCTCATCGGGGCGGTATCTCCGCTGTCTACGCGCTTGGCCTGCGGCGACCCGAATGCCAATTGGGTCCCGTTCTCGAGGGTGAGGGTAATCCGATCTGCGGAGGACAGGCCCGCCAAGAGCGATTCCGTCGTCGACGCATAAGGCAGACCGACCACGTAGTTGATCACTGTGCCGTACATCCACATAGCGAGCTCCTGCTGCTCAGTGGGCAGAGGCCAGCGGCCCTGTTCCGGCAGCACGGCGACGACCGGGAAGCTCGTACCGCCGACGCTCAACTGCGTGGGAGCGAGCGTCTCCAGCGGCGTGTTGCCCTCCTGCAGAACAGTCAACTCCGCCGGAATCTCCGGTGGCGACAGGAACGTCGTCAACTTGGTAACGCTCACCGCGTCCGCCCCCCCTGTTGGGCGATTGCGCTGGAGCGAAAGCACACCACCAACGACAACCGCGATCATGATACAAGCGCCCAGAACAATCAGAAGGATGGCCCAGGTAGGGGGCATGACTCTCCGCCGCGGCTGGCTTGGCCCTGACTTAGTCACAGGCTCGACTCGCGGCTTGGGCTGTGCAACAACAGGCTCTTGAGCCGGCGCAGAAGCAGGTTGTGGTTCTTCTGTGGCGAAAGTCGTTTCCGGAGCATCGCCTGTGAAGTAATCATAGGCCTGTCGCTTCTCACTGTTGGCCAGGACATCATAGGCCTCATTGATCTCCTTGAAGCGCTCCTCGGCGTGAGGATCAGTGCTGAGATCAGGGTGATAGGCACGCGCCTGGCGGCGGTAGGCAAGCCGAATCTCCTCAAGAGAGGCTGTCGACGGTACTCCCAGAATGGCATAGTAATCTTTGACGCTCTTGTGAGTCATGACGTTTGTCGATACCCCGCGGACTACGGTATGGTGTCCGGCAACGATGGCGGTGCAATCCGAATCTTCACCTCCGGCTTGGAAGCCTCAATGAGGCGATCCACACCCAATAAGGGGACAATGACACGGACCGTCCCTATCGTCGGCACAGTGAAGGACAAGTGTCCCTGGCCATCTGTGTATCCCTGCGCCAGTTCCCGCTGCCCATCAGGTGACAACACCTGAACGAAGAAACCCGTGACACCCTCACCGGCCC
Organism: Anaerolineae bacterium; assembly: GCA_021159805.1. GTDB lineage: Bacteria > Chloroflexota > Anaerolineae > B4-G1 > SLSP01 > PWVB01. Next base: position 270 of record JAGHDT010000408.1, on the reverse strand, counting down.
CCATCGCGCCATCTTGGTCTGCGTCGAAGTACGCAATCACCCGGAACGTACGGAAGCCATTCGGCTCAGGGGTTGCAGTCGGCGGCTCAGGCCGTGTCACGAGCCGGAAAGTGAGCGAAACATCCTCCTCAACCGCGGGGGGCGGAGTCGGTGTGGCGACGACTGATGTCTGCGGCGTGGGGGTAGGCGCCGGTGTCGGTGCATCTTTGTCCGGAATCGGAGTCTGTCCCGGTTGCGGCGTTGGATCCCCCGGTACCAAAAGGTCGCATC
>JAGHDT010000571.1 GCA_021159805.1 Anaerolineae bacterium | reverse complement strand
CATCAGAGCTCACCAATTACTGAACCCGCACCCCGGAGAGAGAGAAGGCACTATGTCAAACACCCCCCTATCGCTACACCCGCAGAACCCGCACTACCTGCTCTTCCGCGGCAAGCCCACCACCCTGATCACATCAGCCGAGCACTACGGCGCGGTGCTGAACCGCGACTTCGACACCATCCCCTACCTGGATGCGCTGGCCGCCTGCGAGTTCAACCTGACACGGCTCTTCAGCGGGGCGTATCGTGAGCTCCCCGGCAGCCACAACATCCAGAACAACACGATGGCGCCCACGCCCGAGAGCTATCTCTGTCCGTGGCTGTGCGTCGAACGTGGCCCTGAGGGCGAACCCCTGAGGTGGGACCTGACCCGGTGGAATGACGCCTACTGGCGACGACTGCGTGACTTCGTGGCGGATGCCGGCGCCCGGGGTATCGTGGTTGAATACGTGCTCTTCTGCTACTTCTACAACGACACATTGTGGCGGGCCAGCCCGATGCACCCGGACAGCAACGTCAACGGCCTGGCGATTGAGGAGCGGAGCCAGGTCCACACGCTCGATAACCCGCCGTTGCTGGCCATCCAGGATGCCTTCACCCGCAAGGCCGCACAGGAGCTGGCCGGCTTCGACAATCTATACTTCGAGGTCATCAACGAGCCCTACTCCTGCCGCGATGGATCGCTGTCACTCGACTGGCAGCATCACATCGTCGACGTGCTGGTGGACGCCGAAGCGACGTTACCCAACCAGCACCTCATCGCCATCAACTACGAGAACCGCGTCGCCCGCATCGCAGCCCTCCACCCCAAGGTCGACATCCTCAACTTCCACTACGCCATCCCCGATGCTGTAGCGTGGAACTACCATCTGGACCGAGTTCTGGCCGACGACGAGACGGGCTTCAAGGGCGCGACCAGTACCCCCTACCGCACCGAGGCGTGGTCCTTCATGCTCAGCGGCGGTGCGATTCTCAGCCACCTGGACTACTCGTTCACCGTGGCGCACCCGGACGGCACGGCGCCCATCATCGGGAGCACGCCGGGTCACGGAGGGCCTGCGTGGCGGGCGCAGCTCACCGCGCTCAAGCGCTTCCTCGACGGGTTCGATCTCCCGTCTATGGAACCGCACCCGGAGACCGCCGTGATGGCCAACGCACTGCACGTACGAAGTGCCGTGTTGGCCGAGGTCGGCCGGCAGTACGCCATCTATCTCTGGGGCGGCGGGCCAACCCTCGATTTCGCTATGGCCCTGCCCGCCGGTGACTATGAGGCGACCTGGGTGAATCCCGCCGACGGCAAGGTGATCAGCACCGAGACCATCGCCGGGCACACCGGCGGGGGGCGAACGCTCAAGACGCCCATATTTCTGGAGGATCTGGCGCTGAAGGTCGTGCGGAAGTAGATGTCAATGCTCAGAGACTTCATCACACTCCTGGACTACACCGAAACAGAGATCACCGCGCTTCTGGATCTCGCCGACACGCTGCGCGACGCGGGCCACGCAGGCCGGCTCCCGCAGAATCTCAAGGGGAAATCATTGGCGCTGAATGCAAAGATACTCATTGTGCTGCGCGTCGCCGTATGGGAGGCAACCCGTGATCATCCGCATCGCTCAGATCAAAGTCATCCCTATCAGCCGGCAGCTGCAGGCGAACCACGAGCGGCTGTTGGCCATCCTCGATGAGGTCGCGCCGCACCAACCAGATGTCGTGATCACGCCGGAAGGCTATCTGGACGGCTATGTGGGGAAGGATCCCGCTGTGACCAGGGAGTCAATCGCCGACTACGCGATCAATCCCACCACGTCCGCCTACACCCGGGAGGTTTCCGACTGGGCCACGGCGCACAACGCGTGGTTTGTGCTGGGCTGTGCCCGCACCGCCCCGGAGGGCGTGTACAATAGCGCGGTGATCTTTGACCGCAGCGGGCAGATCGCCGGGATCTACGACAAGACCCACATCCAGACACACGATGTCAAATATGAGCCCGGCCAGAGTCTCCCCGTCTTCAGCTCTGACTTCGGTCCGTTCGGCGTGATGATCTGTGCGGATCGCCGGTGGCCCGAAACAGTGCGGACATTGGCGCTCAAGGGTGCGCGCGTGATCTTCAACCCCACCTATGGCTTCCACAACGAGAAGAATCGTCGTATGATGCAGACGCGCTCCTACGAGAGCGAGGTCTTCATCGCCTTCACCCATCCAGCGCAGTCCCTGGTCACCGATCCGACCGGCGAGATCGTGCTGGATGAGACCTCAAACACAGTTGATTTCGCCGTCGTCGACATTGACCTGGCCCAGGTAGATGAAGTGCGCGCCGGGCCGAGCGCCCATCTACGGGACCGGCGACCGGACCTGTACCAGACCTAGACTCCCTGTCCGGCTGACATACCGGAATGGACGACAGGTTCGCCGGCGCACCCCATGCAGGACGGAGATGCTGCCGTGAACTTGCAGAGGCTGCCAGATAGCCGGGCACGACAGCTTGTCCTCGAAGAGGAGCCTGACCTATCTGCGGATCTCATGTAGGTTGAGCTCCCCTCAACGGGGACAAGTTGCTATTTGCGAAGTAGGCTGCATGTCCGCAATCGGACACCACGCAAGCATGAAAATAGGGCGCGCAGAACGGCCCAAAGCCACGGTCGAGACTAGGCGAAGGGCTTTGGGCCGGCAGAGGATGGTTTTCGGGACCGCACCTCCGGTCCCCTCTCCTGTTCCGACGGGAGAGGGTTAGGGTGAGGACTCTGCTGGGTCATTCTCGAAGTAATAGTAGGCCGGAGTCGGATGCGCGAACCCGAGCGGAAACCGCCGCCATCCTTCTCCAGACAGACCAAGAACCAGGCGGAGGGACACTTTATGCCCGAGTATCCGGATATCGTGGTCTACAT
>JAGHDT010000449.1 GCA_021159805.1 Anaerolineae bacterium | reverse complement strand
GCGCGCGCCGCCCTATACGCCGCCAAGATCTGCTCCTATGCGCAGGGCTTCGCTTTGCTGCGGGCCGGCAGTGCGGAGTATGGCTATGACCTGGACTTCGGCACCATCGCCAAGATCTGGCGCGGTGGGTGTATCATCCGTGCCGCGTTGTTGGAGGATATCCGTGCCGCGTTCGCCAAGAATCCTGATTTGGCCAACTTGCTGATGGACGACACTTTCGGCGCCGCGGTCACGTCGCGCCAGGAAGAGCTGCGCGCCTTCGTCAGCTTCGCTGTGGCTGACGGTATCCCGGTCCCGGCGTTCTCGTCGGCGCTGGCCTTCTTCGATGCCTATCGCAGCGCACGCCTGCCTGCCAACCTGACGCAGGCCCAGCGCGACTACTTTGGGGCCCACACCTACCGCCGGTTGGACAAGCCGGGGAGCTTCCACACTAAGTGGGAGGATATGGAGACGGCACCCGAAGGTTAGGGCGACAAACAGGAGTTGCAGGTTGCAGGTTGCACGCTAGAACGTTCGTTATAGATGCGATCCAGCGTTGGTGTGATGGCAACGTCACAACGTGCAAACCTGTAACGTGCAACCTGCAACTCTCCGTTGACACACCGACTTGATTGCTGCAATCATCTACGGAGGTAGTACCTATGTCAAAACCGAAGAACGTCATCGTCGCGCAGTCGGGCGGGCCCACGCCGGTGATCAACGCCTCCCTGCGCGGCATCGTGGAAGCCTGTAAGGCGTACCCCGATAGGTTCGGCACGGTCTATGCCGGCTTTCACGGCATAGAGGGTGTCCTCAAAGAGGAACTCCTGAACATGTCGGCGCAGCCGGACGAGGAGATCGCTCTTCTGAGCATGACGCCGGCTGCAGGGGCCATCGGCACGTGCCGGTACAAGCTCAAGGCTCACCAGCAGGCCGATTTCGAGCGTATCGTGGAGGTCTTCAGGGCGCATGATGTCGGCACCTTCTTCTACAACGGCGGCAATGATTCGATGGACACCGCCAATAAGGTGGCGCTGCTGGCACAGGAACGCGGCTTGGATCTCGTCGCCACCGGCGTGCCCAAGACGATCGATAACGACGTCGGTGACAGCGAATTCAAGGTCATCGACCACACACCCGGCTACGGCAGTGTGGCTCGCTATTGGGCGCTCAACGTCCAGAACGCCAATGAGGAGAACGCCGGCTCCTCGCCGTCGGACCCTGTCTTGGTGCTCCAGGCGATGGGCCGCAAGATCGGCTTCATTCCGGCTGCGGCGCGGCTGGCGGATCCCAACCGGGAGATGCCGTTGCTGATCTTTCTGCGCGAGTCAGGGATGGATTTGCCGGCGCTGGCGGACGCCGTCAATGATATGCTGCGGTCGCGCGGTCGCGCGGTGGTGGTCGTCAGCGAGGGATTCGATGTCGGCGACATCGGCGAGCGCAAGGATTCCTTCGGCCACACTATGTTCTCGTCCAGCACGATGACGGTCGAGCAGATTATCGTCAACTATCTGAACGAGGCCGGCTTGTCGACCCGTGGCTCGGCACGCGGCAATGTGCCCGGCACCGATCAACGCCACAACATCGCCTATGCATCGACGGTGGACCTGGACGAGGCCTATCGTGTCGGATGGAAGGCTGTGGACATAGCCGCTCAGGATGGGTCCGGCTATATGTCGACGATTCTCCGCGCGCCCGGCCGACTCTACAGCGTGCGCTACGACAAGGTTCCGCTCCCACTGGTCGCGAACTCGGAGCGCGCTTTCCCGGAGGCGTGGATCGCGCTATCACGGACCGACGTCACGGATGAGTTCGTGCGCTATGCCCGCCCGTTGATCGGCGATAGTTGGCCCACCATCCCCCTGATCAACGGCCTGCAGCGCTTTGCACGCATTGCGCCCATCTTTGCTGAGAAAAAGCTGGCATCCTACGTACCTGAGGCCTACAGTTAGGACCGGGGTGTTGAAGCCCAGGGAGGTCTGACGTGCACCGACGATATCGTGAGCACGACGCTCGCGTGGTGATGGACTTGGATGGGATTTGGGATTTTGCTTTCTTGGGCGATGTCGATCCAGAGACGGTAGATGTAGCGGCCATCCGGTTTGACGACCGGATGGCCGTTCCCGGTTGTTTTGATGCGACGCCGGCCTATGCCAGCCTGCGCGGTCTGGTTGCCTACCGGCGCGAGATTCTCCTACAGGACGCGACGCCGCACCGGTTGTGGTTGGCGGGTGTGCACCACTGGTGCCGGGTGCTCTTGGATGGCGAGCACCTGCAAGACCACGCGGGTGGATTCACGCGGTTTGCCGTTGATGTGCGCGGGCATAAGGCCGGAACGGCTGAGCTGGTGATTCTGGTGGACAATCGCTTCGACTACGAGCGATCTCCGCTGCACCACGAGTATTTTGACTGGTACCAGTTTGGGGGCATTGCGCGCGGCGCTGAGCTTCACCGACTGGGTTCTCAGTGGATCGATGCGGTACAGGTCGTCACGCAGTCGATCTCGCCGCCCGAGATCCAGGTGACGATCTCCCACGGTGCTGTTGCGGCTCCGGGGGAGTTGGGGTTGACGCTCAGCGTGGATGGGAAGACCGTCGTTACGGAGAGTGTCAGTCTGACCGCGTCCAGCGGCATGATCATCCGTACGGTGGCCCTGCCGGACGCGACACTGTGGTCGCCGGCGTCCCCAAACCTGCACGTGCTCGATGTGCGCTTGGGTGATGATGATGTCCGTACACGGTTCGGCATCCGCCAGGTCACTGTCCGCGATCAGCAAATCCTTATCAACGATGAACCGGTCAAGCTGCTAGGGTTCAACCGGCACGCGGCTCATCCGGAGTTTGGCCACGCCATCCCGGAGATGGTGATGATATCCGATGTCCAGCAGCTCTTGGATATGGGCTGCAACTTCGTCCGTGGCAGCCATTATCCGCAGGATGCGCGATTCCTCGACCTCTGCGATGAAGCCGGGATCTGCGTCTGGTCCGAGGCCATCGGCTGGCAGCATACAGCGGAGCATCTAACCGATCCCCACTTCATCGATGCGCAGTTAGCTGGTATCGACGAGATGGTGGCCGCTGACTTCAACCACCCTGCGGTGATCATGCGGGGCATTCTCAACGAGAGCCACAGCCACGATCCTGCGTGCCGGCCCGGATACGAGACCTTGCTGGGTCACCTGCGCGATCTGGATGGCAGCCGTCCCGTGACCTACGCGAGCAACCACCCCTTCGAGGATCTCGATCTTGATCTGGTTGACATCCTGTCCGTCAACTGTTACCCTGGGTGGTATGGGAGCGAGATCGAGCGCATCCCTGATGAGATCGATCGCATCGTTGCCGCGTTGGACCCGGAGCACGCCGAGAAGCCGTTGATTATCTCGGAGATCGGCGCTGGCGCTATCTACGGATGGCGCGACTGCAACGGGGCACGGTGGACCGAGTCGTATCAGGCGCGTCTGCTGGAGACCGTGATCCGCCACCTCTTCGTGGATCGCGATCGTGTCGCCGGTCTTGCCATTTGGCAGTTCTGCGATTGCCGAACGTCGGAGTCGGTGCGCAAGATCCTGGGGCGACCGGGAGGCTTCAATAACAAGGGTGTTGTGGACGCGTATCGCAGGCCCAAGCAGGCGTATGACGCGGTCAAGCGTGCGTTTCACGGGCTAGAGTGAGGGCTGGTTCGAGAATAGATCAGTGCTTGCTGGGGCCGGTGTCAACCTCAACACAGTTGAGGCGCGTGCCCCCATTCCGAAACGCTCAACACAAAGACGGGCACGGTGAGACACCGGCCCGAGCAGAGCAACTGGCTAGGCCAGGGGTCATATGTCACAAATAGACACCGGCCCGAGCAGAGTGGGCGAGATGCTCTGCGCACCCCCGCTGGATCTGACGATCCAGCATGAGTGTTTTCATTCGTGCACGGTGTGCGTGAGCGAACATAACATCCACTTCGAAGATAGGCTCCTGCTCGCAGCCAATCACAAATAGATCACGGGGAAATACAGCGATATGATCCAACGTAAGACTGCCGTCACGATCGAGGGAAACGCGTTTTTCATCAACGGTGCACCGACCTATGGCGGACGCACCTACAAGGGCATGAAGGTTGAGGGCCTGCTGCTCAACTCTCGCGTGGTTCAGGGCATCTTCGATGATCTGAATCCGGAAACCCGCGGCTTGTGGGATTACCCGGACGGCCCGTGGGATCCGGACCGCAACACGGATGAGTTTGTGGCGGCGATGGTCGCCTGGCGCAATGCTGGCCTGCTGGGTTTCACGCTCAACCTCCAGGGCGGCAGCCCACAGGGGTACAGTAAGGAACAACCGTGGCACAACTCCGCGTTTACGGCGGAGGGTGAGCTGCGTGAGGCCTACATGACGCGACTGGTGCGCATCCTGGATGAGGCGGATGCGCTGGGTATGGTGCCGGTGCTGGGATACTTCTACTTCGGGCAGGATCAGCGGCTGGTGGACGAGCAGGCGGTTATCCGTGCAACTGAATCCGCGACGGACTGGCTGCTGGACCAGTGGTACACCAATGTCCTGATCGAGATTGGCAACGAGGTCGACAACTCCAAGTATGACCAGCCCATCCTGCGCACCGATCGTTGCCACGAGTTGATCGAGCTAGTGAAGGCGCGCTCGGCGGGGAAGGTACCGACGTCCCACGGGCGATTGTTGGTCAGCACCAGTCTCTGCGGTGGCAAGATCCCCACGGAGAGCATCGCGGCTGCCTCGGATTTTCTCCTCTTGCACGGCAACGGGGTCTCCGAACCGGCTCGGATCCGTCAGATGGTCGATCTGACCCGGGGGCTCTCGAACTACCGGGATCAGCCGATCTTCTTCAATGAGGACGATCACTTCGACTTTGAGGCCCAGGACAACAACATGCTTGCGTCGCTTGACCGGTATGCCGGGTGGGGCTACTTCGACTTCCGGATGGCGGGCGAGGGGTATCACGAAGGCTATCAGAGTGTGCCGGTTGATTGGATGGTCTCATCCGAGCGCAAGCGTGGATTCTTCAAGCTACTCAGCGCCATCACCGGTGCGGGGTGAGGGGATGCAGGAGGAGGGCGTAGATGGAGACACGTGTGCTGGGCCGGACGGGATTGGAGATCTCTCGGCTGGGTGTTGGACTTGCCGAGATCGGGGGACTGGATTTGGCGGAGGCCAAACAAGCTGCTGAGGTCCTGAATCTTGCGCTGGATAGCGGTATCACTTTCTTCGACACCGCTGCCTGCTACGGCAACAGCGAGGAATTGATCGGTCGCACGATCGCTCACCGGCGCGCTGAGTTCGTCCTGGCGACCAAAGCAGGTCACGTGGCCGGCGGTTATGACGGTGAGAGTTGGACTGCTCAGACGGTCCGCGACAGCATCGACCGCAGCCTGAAGCGCCTGCGCACGGATCATCTGGATGTCATACAGCTCCATTCGTGCGATGTTGATGTTCTGGAGCGTGGTGAGGTGATCGAGGTGTTGCAGGAGGCCAAGCAGGCGGGCAAGACCCGGTTCATCGGCTACAGTGGCGACAACGAACGCGCGCTGTGGGCCGTGTAGAGTGGTCTGTTTGATACGCTCCAGACTAGCTTCAATCTGGTTGATCAGGCTGCGCGACACGAACTGCTCGGTCTGGCCCGGGAGCAGAACATGGGTATGATCGTGAAGCGCCCTGTTGCCAATGGGGTGTGGGGTTCCGACAAGACGCCCAGCGAATATGCCGCAAAGTACTTTGCGCGCGCCGAGAAGATGCGTGCGGTGGGTCCTATTC
>JAGHDT010000220.1 GCA_021159805.1 Anaerolineae bacterium | reverse complement strand
GTCGGGAGCCCCACGGCCATCGGCAGCTCGATAGTGATGGATCCAACAGGATCAGACGGCAGCGGCTCTCCGGCCTGCTGGGCCTTCAGGCGACTGACAGAACGGGTAAGAATCCGGGTATAGAGCGTGAACCCGACGGCAGCCACGTGGCCGTGCTGATCTCTGCCCAACAGATCGCCGGCACCACGGATTTCCAGGTCGCGCAAGGCCACGGTGAATCCGCCGCCCTGGTTGGTGGTATCGCGCAGAGCCAGCAGTCGCTCGCGTGCTTCGCCGGTCATTCTGCGCCGGTGGAAGAAGTAGGCGTATCCACGGCGCGTACCGCGACCGACGCGACCGCGGAGTTGGTAGAGCTGGGCCAGGCCGAACCAGTCCGCTCGCTCCACAATGAGTGTGTTGGCATTGGGGAAGTCCAAGCCGCTCTCAATGATGGTGGTGGCCAGCAGCACGTCGATCTCATTGTTGGCAAAGGCATCCATCACCTTACTGAGGTTACGCTCACGCATCTGCCCATGGGCGACGCCGATGGTCGCCTCCGGTACGAGATTGGCCAGCCGCGCTGCCACTGTCTGGATGGAGTCGACCCGGTTGTGGACGTAGAAGAGCTGTCCGCCGCGCTTGAGCTCGCGCACGATGGCGCGCCGTGCGATGTCGGCATCGAAGGGCCCGACGTAAGTAGCGATGGGCAGCCGCTCTTGCGGCGGTGTTTCGATGATGCTGATGTCACGTACGCCGGTCAGGGCCATGTAGAGTGTGCGGGGGATGGGTGTCGCGGTCAGTGTGAGCACATCGACCTCGGTGCGCATCTGCTTGAGCCGCTCTTTGTGGGCCACGCCGAACCGCTGTTCTTCGTCGATGATCACGAGCCCCAGATCGCGGAACTCAATGTCCCGCTGCAGCAGCCGGTGCGTGCCGATAACGATGTCCGCTGTGCCCTCGCGCAGCTTGACCAGAACCTGTTGAGTCTCGGCATCAGTGCGGAAGCGGGACAGCAGCTCCACGTTCACCGGAAAGGACGCCAGCCTCGTTCTGAAGGTCTGGTAGTGCTGCTGTGCCAAAACGGTCGTGGGTACCAGCATTGCGACCTGCTTGTTGTCCATCACGGCCTTGAAGGCGGCGCGCAGCGCCACCTCCGTCTTGCCGTAGCCCGCATCGCCGCAGATCAGTCGGTCCATAGGGCGCGGCTTCTCCATATCCTCCTTGACCGCGCGTATCGCATCGATCTGGTCGTCGGTCTCCACGTAGGAGAAGCCTGCCTCCAGTTCCTGTTGCCAATGCGCGTCGACCGCGAAGGCGTGCCCTTGAACGACCTGGCGTGACGCATAGAGGTCCAACAGCTCACGGGCCAGATCGTCGGCAGCTTTGGCGACCCGCTCCTTGGCCTCGTTCCAGCTGCCACCGCCCAGGCGGCTGAGACGCAGTCCTATGCTCTCTGAGCCGATGTAGCGGCTCAGCCGGTCTGCCTGGTGGATGGGGACGAAGAGCTTGTCGTGATGCGACTTGCCGGCAGCTTCCTTGTCCCCGGGCGTCGCTGAACGCTGCTGCGCCCCTCGAGGACCGGCGAACTCCACCAGGAGATATTCGCGGTCAATCTCGTCGACGCTGCGCGTGACGAGCCCCTGGAAGATGCCGATGCCGTAGTCCTCGTGGACCACCGCGTTGCCCGGCTGCAGATCCGCGAAACCCTGTTCCGGGGAGGCGGCGCGCCGCCGTGTCCGCCGCCTCGGTTCGGGTGGCTGCCAACCGAACAGCTCCTCGTCGGTCAATAGGTGGCGGACGCCATCGTCGCCTCGCCACTGCCAGCCTCCGTTTATCACCCCCTGGACGAAGGTCAGCAGCTCGCCCGGTGGCTCGGTGAGCGTCTCGTGGACGGGCGGCGGCGTAAAGACCTGCCACAGTTCAGCCATCCGCGCCGATTGCCGGCTGACGACAACGACCTGATCCCCCAGGTTGACCCACTGTCGGATGCGGCCCAGTGCCTCGGGCAGGCGACCGGCGAAGTGCGGCTCAGGCGCAAACGCGTCCGTCAGTATGCCTTCTTCTCCGGTGGACAACGTAAGGGTGTGGTGGCGGTCGAGAGTTTCGCGGATCTTCTTCCACGTGACATACGGGACGGGGGCGTTCTCAAGCAAATAGTGGTCGGCGCGCGCACTTTGCCGCTGTTCTCCAGCTTCTTGCTCCAGCTCGTGCCAGCGTACCTCAAGCTGCTCTTCGTCGTTGATGATCACCAGTGCATTGTCAGGAAGGTAGTGAAGCAGCGTTCCCGTCTCCTGGTACAGGTAGGGGAGGTAGAACTCCAGATTATCGAAGGGTACCTGAGCAGCCAGAGCTTCAGCATCGGATTCCAGGAGGCCGCGCAGTTCGGCGGGAGGATCGGCCTCGATCAGCCGCTGGACAGCGGCAAGTGCACGTTCGGTGTCGCGCGGCAGTCCCTCGCGCACGGGGGTCAGCCAGAACTCCTCAAGGCGCGCGACGGAGCGCTGTGTCTCGGGATCGAAGGTGCGGATCGTGTCGATCTCGTCGCCGAAGAACTCCAAACGGTAAGGTCGGGTCGCCTGCGGTGGGAAGATGTCCAATAGACCGCCGCGGCGGCTGAGTTCCCCTGGGCTCTGGACAACGCTGACCGGCTCATAGCCAATACCTGTGGCGTGGCGTGTCAACTCGCCGAGGGATTCGCTCGCGCCGGAGGCGATGCGACGAATGGCTTTGCGGAATTGCCGGTAGGGCAGGGTGCGGCGCATCAACGCCCGTGCCGAGGTCACGATGACGGGACCTCGGCTATCGGAGGTCCGACCCGCCTGCGCTGTGGCCAGT
>JAGHDT010000397.1 GCA_021159805.1 Anaerolineae bacterium | reverse complement strand
GTGGCGACGATGGGGCCGGGATAGCGATCGAGCACTGTGAGGGCGGCTTCATCCCAGAGATGGCTGATGTCCAGCATGAGGTTGTAGTCGGACATCGCGTCCACCAGGGCTTTGCCCTCATCAGTCAGTGGGCCGGGGTTGCCATTGCCGCCTGCATAGCGTGTGCCTGCAGCCCAGGCCAACCCGACACCACGCAGTCCGCGCTCCACCCACCAGGACAATTCCTTAGGTGCCAGGATGGGTTCGGCGCCCTCCATCACCACAAACACGCCGACTGATGGTCCATCGGTGTCCCAACTGGCCAAGACTTCGTCCAGGCTGTCCTCGTCTGCCAGGAGCTGTACATCCTGGCGCTCGTCGCTGACTCGTCGATAGTAGTCCAACTGGGCGATGCCCTGCCGATGTGCCTCATCCGGTGTCCTATAAGTGTCTGTGACCTTGGGATGGGATTTCACCGCCGGCTCGACAAAGATACTGCCTCCGATCACAGCTGTGCGCCCCTCGACGAGGGTTGGCCAACTCACCATCGGAATGCCGGCTGAGAGTTCGGGCGGTGGGTTGCGCTGCTCTTCTTCTCGCAGCTCGTCGACGGTCCTCGCCAGATCCCGGCCGAGGACAACGGCATTGTAGGCAACGTCCAGATGTGCATCCACGATCACGGGATGGGGTGTGGTTGGTGCTGTGTCAGGCATAACGCCTCCGTTCAAGTGTGCGATCCTGCTGATGCGAGGCAGACCAGAACTCCACAGCGAGTATAATACCTGCGGAAGCTTTCGCAACTCAAAGGTTTCGGTCTATCATTGGAGGGAATACTTGCCTGAATGAGCCGCCACAGTATACTCAACCGCGGTGGTTGTCGTTGTCTCATCATTTGTGGAACTGCATCACCGGGATATCGGCGCTATGAGCCCCGGCGTGGGGCGTTGATCCTGTGCTTGCCTGGTGGTCGGCTACAGATTTCTTGACGTGCAGGCGAACTGATGAAATTGGAGGGGGCGGGATGGAAAGCCAGAGACAGCACACACTGGTGGTCACGGATGGAGCCAATGTAGGGAAGGTCTACCCACTGCAGGGCATGATCTGCACTATGGGGCGCTCTGCGGACAACACGGTGGTCTTCGATAGTTCCAGAGTCTCCCGGCATCATGTACAGATCCGGCTACTGCCCACAGGCACGATGATTGAGGATCTGGGGAGCACGAATGGTACGTGGGTCAACGGTCGGCGCCTGGCGGAGCCTCGCACGCTCTCCCAAGGCGACCAGATCCGCATAGCTGACTACATCACACTTGACTATGCGATAGAGGAAGCCGGCAGTGCTGCAACGGTGATCTCAGATAGGCCGAGGGGGGCGACGCAAGTGATGCAGGGCACGCCGCGCTACGAACCTCCGACACCACCGCCGCCGCCACAAGACCGGGATTTCGCTGCTTACAACGCGGCATCGGCGGCCCAGCCTCTCGGGTCCGCAGGGCCTGAGGTCGACTACGTTGCTCCCGCCGAGGTGGTGCCCCTGGAGACCCCGGAACCCTCAAAGCGTCCAGGATGGTTGTATATCGTGATCGGCATCCTGGTCATATTGATCTGCCTGTGCGTGGCGCTGGCTGTCTATCTCTGGTTTGCGCCGGTGGCTTTCTGGGAGCGTGCTTTTGATCTTCTGGGAATTCCCATGCCCACCGGTATGCTCGTGGCCGTGGCCCTGTCTGTGGTGCCCGGTATCTAGCCTACGACATTCCACAACACCAAGCGTGCCGCCCCCCACCGGAGGCGGCACGCTGTGGTTCGATGAAGATTCCGCCATCCGGGGATTCCAGACCTGCTTCGCAGCAGAGCTCACCCAGCCTCTCCAACTCCTGAAACATCATGCGCTTGCGGATGCCAGGAGCGGCAGCGGCTAGATGATCTTGATCGCCAGATCAGCCGTCGAGAGCGGCTTGACCTTGATCTTTGCCTCTGAGAAGTTACCCTCTGCGTCGATGGCGAAGTGGCTTCGGATGATGCCTTCGTAGCTCTTGCCGTACATCTTTTTCTCTCCCCAGGCCCCGTAGGCCTTTGCCACGGTGTGGTCCGGGTCGGAGAGCAAGACGAAGGGTAGACTGTACTTGTCGCGGAACTTCACCAGCCTGCTTGGGGGATCTGGGCTGATACCGATGACGAATGCGTTCTTGGCCTCGATCTGTGGGTAGGCATCGCGCAAGGCGCAGGCCTGCTTGGTACAACCGGGTGTATCCGCTTTGGGGTAGAAGTAAATGATGATCTTGTGACCGTGCATGTCCACAAGCCGCACTGTCTTCTCAGTGTCCGACAACAACTCGAATTCTGGCGCCTTTGAGCCTATCTCTACCATCGTAGCCTTCCTCTCGATTTAGGTCTTCCCTGACCGCATTCTGACTAAATCTACGTGCATAACCTTTACTATGGACTTCCGCAAGAATCAACAGCCGAGATTGGGTGCGTTCTATGATGGGGGCCAGTCAGCTGGGCAGGAGGCGATGCTGTATCGGCGAGTCGTGGTTCGCCCATCCTGGAATGCACCCGTTCCCTGTTCGACTGTCAGGATCTGTGTGTGTGCTAGAATCGATGTCTGATGGTGCCTGATCGCGCGCCCTGAGGAAAGGCCGTGGCCCGTATCGGGTTCCTGGGAATCACCAGCGATCTGAACTGCATACGCTCGGGATCCTCACTCTGCATGCCCTGGAACTAGCTCAACGGCCTTGTCGGCTCTTCTCTGCGACACACGCGGACCTGAGGCTCTTAAGCCCGCGTGTGTCGTAGCAGGTTCTGCCCGCCAATCCCTAGACTCTCTCCAATGGATCGAAGAGCTTGGCGTACTCTTGGAGCGCATAGCGGTCGGTCATGCCGGCGATGTAGTCGCAGATGACGCGATAGAGGTCCCGGTCGCCGATTTTGTCCTGCTCCCAGTAAGGGAGCTGCCTTGGTTCGGCTATATAGGCCTGAAACACGGCCGTGATGATGCGCTCAGCCTTGATCTGCATACGCATCACCCGGGGGTGACGGTAAAGCCGATCCAACAAGAAGCGTTTGAGCTCGGACAGCATCTCCGCCATCTCGGGCGTGGTGGCTGCGACGTTCTCTTGCAGCAGCTGCAGCTCACGCGACGACAAAGGGGTTGCCTTCTCAATGCGTCGCGCAGTCTCGGTGAGTACGTCATCAATGAGAATCCCCAGCAGTCTCCTGATGAGGCGATGCCGCCACATCGTGTTGAACTCCCGCCCATCCCAGCCGACACTGTCCTTGGCACGCTCCCATAATGCGATCCCTGTCAGATCTGCAGGCTGGATCAACCCAGAATAGAGTCCATCATCGAGGTCATGTGCGCTGTAGGCCAACTCGTCTGCCGGGTTGGCTAGCTGTGCTTCCAATGAGCCGCGCAAATCAGGATCAAACCGGGAGGCGTCGGAGACATCGTAGTCAGTTTCGTGCTTGACCATACCCTCCAGCACTTCCCAGGACAAGTTCAGTCCGTCAAACTCCGGGTACTTCTTCTCAAGCTTCTCGACGATGCGTAGGGACTGTTTGTTGTGATCAAAGCCGCCGTGGTCCGCCATCAGCTGGTTGAGCATATGCTCACCTGCGTGACCGAACGTGGGGTGTCCGAGGTCGTGGGCCAGGCAGATAGCCTCGACGAGGACTTCATTGGCACCCAGCGCTGTCGCCAGAGAGCGCCCGATCTGCGCGACCTCCAGAGTGTGCGTGAGGCGAGTGCGGTAGTAGTCACCCTCAGCATAGACGAAGACCTGGGTCTTGTACTCCAGTCTACGGAAGGCGTCGGTGTGGAGGATGCGATCTCGGTCGCGCTGGAAACGGGTGCGGTAAGGCGGTGCGTTCTCGGGGAAAGCGCGGCCTTGAGAGTCACGGCTATGGAAGCCATACGGGGCCAGGGAGTGCTCCTCACGCTGTTCAAGCCTCTCACGTGTATATAGCATCGTGTTCTATTCTCCCTCCTCGCATCGCCGGCAACGTCGCCGGTGTCAGTGACTGATCTGCACGGCAATCAGGCTGATCAGCAGTGCGATGGTCAGGATGACGATGATGAAGATGGCGAGCTTGCGCTCGAAGCCGGTTGTCTTGACCAGCCGCCCGGAGACCCACAGAAAAGCGCCTCCGGCGAGCCCGAATCCCATCAGCACGCCGATGGTGTAGAGCGTGGCGGTGGCCATCAGTTGCGGTAGGTCGATGGTGATGATCAGGTGACCGAAGAGTGCGATGGAAAAGCGGCTGCCCAGGAATGTGTAACATGCGGCGATGAGCAGGGCTGAGACCATCATTAAGATGCCTACGTTCCGCCTTCTGTCACGTTCAATCCACCACGTGAAAGCCCCGAGGCCTAACAGGGCCAGGGCAAAGGTGAAGATCACGATAGAGAGGAATTCGATCGCCATTGGGTGCCTCCGGGATATCGACTGCGTCACAAATAATAATAGTGGAGAAAGACGTGATCGTCAAAGACTCGCGAATAGGATTTCTCCGGGTATAATGGGGAGCATGGAGACAGAAAGATTACAGAAAATACTGGCGCGTGCGGGATATGGGTCTCGCCGGGCTTGTGAGCAGATTGTTGATAGAAGCCGCGTTACCGTGGACGGCAAGATAGCGACTCTGGGTGACAAAGCTGATCCGGAGACGCAGGAGATTCGGGTTGATGGCATTCCCATTCCCAAGCCCCAGCCGCGGATCTACCTCGTGGTCAATAAGCCGCGTGGCGTGATCTCGACGACGAACGATCCCCGTGGACGCAGGACAGTGCTTGATCTGGTCCGCATCCCTCAGACCAAGCGTGGTTCGGACATGCGCCTTTATCCGGTGGGACGTCTGGATGCGGATAGCGAGGGGCTGTTGTTATTGACAAATGACGGTCCCTTGACTCAGCGTCTCACCCACCCCAGATATGGACACCGGCGGGTTTACCGCGTGCTGGTGGAGGGTGAGCCGACGGAGCAGACGCTTGAGCGATGGCGCAAGGGGATCATATTGGATGGTCGAGCCACACGGTTTGACAGGGTGGCTGCCGAGGACCACCAGCGAGAGCAGACGTGGCTGCGGGTGACGGTACACGAGGGTCGCAATCATATGGTGCGACGCCTGGTTGCCGCGCTGGGCCACTCTGCCAAGCGGTTGATCCGGACTGAGATGGGCACCCTCCAGCTGGGCGATCTGCAGCGGGGCAAGTGGCGTTTCCTGAGCGCTACTGAGGCCCGTGCCCTACGGCGCGAGGCACAACTTTCAGCTACGGGCAAGACCCCGCAAATGCGCAAACCTGCTCGCCGCAGCGCTCCGCGGCCCCCTAGCTCCAGGAGATCCCGCAGGTGAGGCCATCGACCATCGCAATTGACGGGCCGGCTGCGTCCGGCAAGAGTACGATTGGATACCACCTCGCGGACTGTCTGGGGTATCTCTTTCTCGACACTGGTGTGCTCTATCGGGCGGTGACGTGGGTCGCGCAGGATCGCGGCATCCCTGTTGAGGCTGAGGATCAGATCACGCGGCTAGGGGAGGATGTTGAGATCGAGGTCCTGCCGTCGGCTGCGACTGACGGGCGACAGAACACGGTTAAGGTAGACGGGCGGGATGTCACCTGGGAGATTCGATCCCCAAGGGTGGAACGCGACGTCTCGCCCGTGGCTGCGTACCCAGGTGTGCGGCACGCGCTGACGAAGCGGATGCGTGAGATTGCCTGCAAAGGGTATGTGGTGATGGTTGGCCGTGATATCGGCACAGTGGTTATTCCGGATGCGGATCTGAAGCTCTATGTCGTTGCTTCAGCAGGGGTGCGCGCGCAACGTCGTTATATGGAGTTGCGGGAGAAGGGCAAGGATGTGTCCTACGAGCAGGTGTTGGCGGGTATCCACCAACGTGATCGTATCGACAGCAGTCGGGCTACCGCACCGTTGCGGGCAGCGGCGGATGGTATCACCGTTGATACAACTGACCTCAGTGTCGAGACGATGTTTGCCGAGGTCGAGCGATTAGTGAATCAGTATGATGCAGTTAAGTGTGAACAAGGAGTCCGCAATGAGTCAAGTCGAGTATGATGTTGTGGTTGTCGGTGGTGGACCGGGTGGCTATGTGGCCGCGATTCGCGCTTCCCAGCTGGCACTGAAAGTCGGGCTGGTTGAGCGCGAGAGGTTGGGGGGTATTTGCCTGAACTGGGGGTGTATTCCCACCAAGGCGCTGTTGCGCAGTGCTGAGATCGCTCGTGTGGTGACCACCGGGGGCAGAGAATACGGCTTCAAGGTCAACAACGTTGAGCTGGATTTCGATGCGGCAATCAAACGCAGCCGCAAGATCTCCAACCGTCTGGTGAAGGGCGTCGGTGCTCTAATGAAGGGCAACGG
>JAGHDT010000379.1 GCA_021159805.1 Anaerolineae bacterium | reverse complement strand
GTATGGTCTCGGCTGTGGATATGGTCATCGGCAAAGGCGTCGCCGTGCGTGCCGTCGTCGTAGAGCGGGCACATTGTGGTATCGTAGCCGCATTGTTCGCCCTGCAGGGCGTAGGCGCCGCCATTGGGGTGGGTGGTGCGGATGCGGATGGCCACGTCGGCCTGCTTGTTGGCGCCGAGATCGAGCCAGGACGTGCCGTCGTCGCTGATCCACGTGCGCTGGGTTTCGTGTGGCCCGTTGCTGTCGGCCGGGACTGTGTATGCAAAAGTACCATTGCTGAAGAAGATGGTTGCGTAGATCTCATTACCCGCGGTCAGCGCCACGGGGGGATCCAGCGGCACTGAGTGGTAGCCTGCCTCGGGATAGGTGAGGTCGAGCTCCGCTGCCAGCAAGGTACTCAGCGTCGGGTTGTCGAAATCATCGTAGAGGTAGATATCCACCGTGGTGGGGGCGTCCGCTGTCCAGAACTCGACGGCGGTCGCCACTGTGTCGGCTGGGGGCACGTAGGCCACCAGTCCCCAGTCCTTCTTGTCGTCGCCCATTGCCCACGTCGTGGTCCACCCGTCATCGTCGTAGTACATCACGTGATCGCCGGCGTTGTAGTTCTGCCACGTATGACCGAACGAGCTGTTCCTGCCCAGGTCACCGGCGTTGTAGGTCATGTAAAAGTAGCCGCCATCGCCCCATCCGCTGCCCCAGCTGTTGCGGACAATCCAGCCTGAGGCCGGGTCGCGGGTGCCGCTGCCGCAGACCGGGGGCAGAGCATCACTCCACCCGACGATGACCACGGCGTGATTCGAGCTTCCTCTGGACGGGTAGGAGATCGTGCAGGTGCCGGTGTACGCGCCATCGAAGCCCAGCGTGTCGTCCGCGTACATGCTTGTGGCGATGGGGCCGACATCGTGCACGTATTGCTTGAGGACATCCGTAGTGGGTACGATGTTGCCGGAGATAATGCGCCAGTCCAACAGTGTCTTCTGGTACGGAACGCACCCGTTGCAGGCGACATCCGAAGCTACGTAGGGGTCGTCCGCCTCCAGGACGAGGCCCTTGGTCGAGAAGAGCGTCGTCAACATCCAGTAGTTGCCGCCGTCGCAGCTTCCCCAGCCCGCCACATTGTTGACCTCGCGCCAATTACACTCCTTGGCGTTGTTCTCGGAGAAGTCGTAGATGATGGATTCGTCCAAAAAGGTGTGGGATTCCGCGTCGGCGAGGGCGGCGAAGGTGTAGCAGCTGCCACAGCTCGCCTGATTCTTCACCGGTGTCACAGCGCCACCGCCTTCGGTACGCCAGTCCCAGGAGGAGGGCAGTGTCTGGCGCGCCATAGTGGTCGGGGCTGAGGAGCCGTCCAGGTGCGCGAGATCCATCTCCGGCGGAATGTATCCTGTCTCGGCGATCTGCCCGCCGAGGACAGGGAGCATCACCGGCGCCTCTTTAAGGATGCCGCGCGAGTGGGGCGGAGTGCGCGCTCCGGCTATGAGCGCGAGAACTGCGACGGACATTGCCAGGACTGTCAAGCGTTTCATAGGCACCTCTGGCGATGTGATGGCTTTGTGGACGTGGCTCTCTGACCAGTCCGGTACACGATGTCCTGGGAGCGCGGCACGCTGCTGAGCGAGTGAGGTCGGACACACGGACGGGGCTGTGACGAATCCACGGAAACCGGACGCGGCGGTGTCACCGCCCTCATACTGAAATTGTACCCTAGATCTCGGGAATAGTCGATGAACCTTTCTTCCCTAACGTGCATGTAAGGGATAGATGGGTAGATAGCCATCGCGTCCCAAACTTCAGACCCTGTTAGGAGGAGAATGATGAACCCCAATGTGCGAATCACCCTGGTTGCTCTGTCTCTGGCAGCAATTCTGGCCACTGGTTGCGGCGGGATGGCGCCCTTGGCTTCCCAGGAGCCAGCGGCTCAGTCGCGCAGGTATCATCTGGAAGCAGAGTATCGTCCGTCCCCAACGGCCAGCCCCGCGGCCACCCTATCAGCAGTCTCCCCAGGCGATGCGTTCGGACCCTCTACCGGTGGCACCGATGAGCCGAATGATCAACCCTACGGCGACGTCTTCTTCGACAACCACGGCGTCAACCCGCGCATCGATACCGAGGATGACAACCTCTCCACCTTCGCCGTGGACGTGGATACGGCGTCCTACACCGTCATGCGCCGGGTTGTGAATGAGGGTTACCTGCCGGACAGTGATTCGGTGCGCGTGGAGGAGTATGTCAACTTCTTCGATCCGGGCTACGATCCGCCCACCGGGGACGCATTCGCTATCTACATCGACGGCGCGCCGTCGCCCTACGTGGCGAACTACCATCTCGTGCGCATCGGGCTGCAAGGCTACGAAGTGCCCGTCGACGAGCGGCCCGATGTGGTGCTCACCTTCGTCATTGACGTGTCCGGCTCAATGGAGATGGAGAACCGTCTGGGATTGGTGAAGGAAAGCCTCGAGTTGCTGGTGGAACAACTGCGCCCGACGGATGAGATCGGCATCGTGGTCTATGGCAGCAATGCCCGCGTCGTGCTATCACATACCGCCGTGGTGGAAGCACGGATCATCCTCAATGCTATTCGGGGTCTCAGGCCGGAAGGCGCGACCAACGCTGAGGCAGGGCTGGTTAAGGGGTACCGGCTGGCGTCGCGTGCCTTCAACTCGGAGGCGGTCAACCGTGTGATCCTCTGCTCCGATGGCGTGGCCAACGTGGGGAAGACCGGCCCGGACTCCATCCTGGCGCAGATCCGCGAGTATGCCGACGAAGGCATCTACCTGACCACCATTGGCG
>JAGHDT010000268.1 GCA_021159805.1 Anaerolineae bacterium | reverse complement strand
GTTCTGACGCTGGCTGCGGGTGACGAGGTCGACCGCCGCTGCATTCAGCTGTGTCGTCATCTCGCCGCCGCAGTCGAACTCCAGGTGTTGCCGTGTTGGAGGTCGGCAGTGGGCTGGGCGGAGCCGGTGGCGGCGCAGTGGAGATGCTGACGGGTTTGCCGTGCCGCCCATCGGGGCGCGCCTCGCAGGTTGCTGGGGAAAAGAGAAACGCCACGCGGTGTGGGCCGCGTGGCGTTTGGTGGGCGAGCCGAGACTCGAACTCGGGACCTCACGGATGTGAACCGTGCGCTCTAACCAACTGAGCTACTCACCCTGATGCGGAGAACATTGTAGCAGGAATCTTGAGATGCGCAAGGTGACTCGCCCCAAAATGGGCGCATTTTGGTCTGGGGACGAGTCTCTGAGACAGATGCCTCGGTCGACATAGGCGCACCTCTCTCTCGTACAGACGATCCACCGGATCGTCTGCACGAGAGAGAGGTGCGCGCCGAAGAAGAGGCGAAGCGGGGGGCGGGGGCGCAGGAAGGGCGCAACCCAAAGAAGACGTGGCACCGCCACGTCTGTACGAAAGGGCTGCGTCGATCGGCCCCGATCTGATGGGGATTGTCTATCCCAGTTTGGCCAGGGCGGTCGCAATGCGATCGAGCCCGCGGTTGATATCCTCCATTGAGCTGGCAAAGCACAGGCGCAGGTAACCTTCGCCGCCCTCGCCGAAGGCGGTACCGGACAAGAGCGCCACGCCGGCCTCCTCGAGCAGGTAGTTGGCGATCCAGTCCGATTTCCTGCCGAAGGATTTCACGTTGGGGAAGGCGTAGATGGCGCCCAGCGGCATCCGGCATTGCACGCCGGGGATAGCGTTGAGCGCCGCAACCATCACGTCTCGGCGGCACTGGTACTCGGTCCGGACCTCGGCTACCCGATCTTGTGGCCCGGTGACTGCCTCAAGTGCTGCATATTGGGTGAAGGTGGCGCTACACGTGACGCTGTGCGTGATGAGCAGCCCCAGCCGTTCTGCCAGAGGCTGCGGCACGATAGTGTATCCCAGGCGCCAGCCGGTCATAGCGTAGGTCTTGGAGAAGCCGTCGCAGATGATGGTGCGCTCACGCATACCGGGCAGCTGCGCGATGCTGGGGGCTTTTGCGCCGTCAAAGACGAGGCGGCTGTAGATCTCATCGGAGAGCACCCAGGCGTCGTGGCGTAGCGCAGCCTCAGCGATGTGCTCCAGCATACTCATCGACAGCACCCCGCCTGTGGGGTTACTGGGCGAGTTGATCACGATCATCCGCGTGCGGTCGCTCACTCCGGCGTCGAAGGCATCCAGGTCGAAGGCGAAGTCCTCATCCTCGCGGAGGGATACCGGTACGGGTGTTCCGCCGGCAACACCGACCATGGCTGCATAGGTGGGGAAGCCTGGATCAGGGTAGATGACCTCGTCGCCCGCCTGGACGAGCGCCAGTGTGGGGAAGAAGAGTGTAGGTTTGCCGCCGGGCATGACGACGACCTCTGCGGGCGATATCTCAAGACCTCGTCGCCTTCCGGCGTCCTCCGCCAGGGCCTGACGCAGTTCTGGAATGCCCGGCGGCGGGCTGTAGCGGGTCCGTCCCTCCTCAATTGCTCGAATTCCGGCCTTGGCAATGTTGTCATACGTGGGCACGTCCGGCTGCCCAATCTGGAACTCGATGATGTCGCGTCCCTGAGCCTGCAGGGCTCGGGCGCGCACGAGCATATGAAGGGCACCCTCAGGTGCCAGGTGTCGGACGCGGTCAGCGAATTTCATAGTCATAG
Source organism: Anaerolineae bacterium (assembly GCA_021159805.1). GTDB lineage: Bacteria > Chloroflexota > Anaerolineae > B4-G1 > SLSP01 > PWVB01. Next base: position 1,536 of record JAGHDT010000268.1, on the reverse strand, counting down.
CGTACCTCTGTTCTGGTGAGTGACCACGATGCGCTGTGGTCCCTTGTGTAGGGCTCCGACAAGCAACCGTCGATGGTTGCCCTGCACACTGTCAGTGTCCAGGAAGGCCCTGGACGGCGCCTACCGACTTCTCCTAGACCTCGGCCAACTCCGCGTCCCGGAGAAGTGTCACGGCGACGATCAACGCGACAGTGCTCACTGCCATAACGGTGAGCCAGGTCAGTGTGGCATTGTAGCTGTAGATGTAGCCTCCCAAGAGCGATGCCAGCATCATGGGCACGATCACCAAGAACCCCAGTCCTGGTCCCCCTGTGCCTCCCGACGAAGCGCCGAGCATGACCGTCCCGCGGCCCAGCGCTGCCATGGCTCTTCCGCGGATGTCTCTCGGGAGGGCATCTGCCATCATCGCAGAGCTAGCGCAGAGGAAGAAGGTGTTGGCAACAGCGACAACTATGCGGATCAGCAGGACGTGGGTGAAGCTGGTTGCCAGCGCAACCAACGGTATGGCGAGTCCGGAGACGAGCAGCGATGCACGGATGAACCTTGCTCGCCCGTACAGGTCGCTGGCAATGCCTGCCGGGAGGTAGAGCAGGCTGCGGACGATCATCTCGATGAGCAAGATCAGACCCCATTGTGTGGCCGAGAGGCCGATGTGGTCGCGCGCATAGACGATCCAATATGGGCTGGCGATGGCGTTCGCAGCGAACATCAAGGTGATGATCGCCGTGAGAGCTTTAGCAGAGGTCGGTAGACGTCTGAGCAGTGCCGGGATGGTGCGGTAGGCTTGCCTGAAGATACTTGAGAGCGCGGACAGATCTAGGGTCTGATGTGAGTTGGCCGAGGTCTCCCTCAGGAAGCGTTGGTTGATTGTGGCATTGATGAAGTAGATCACTGTCATAATAGCATAGAGGATTCGCGCCCCTGTCTCATCACCACAAGCATCGATGATCAGACCGGCGAGATAGGGGGCTACGAGTCCTACGGTACCCGAGATTGTGTTCATTGCCGCTACGCCTTTGCCTCTCTTCTCGGGCGTCAGTGAGTCGGCGATAATCGCGGACGTGGGGGGAAACTGAAACACCATGAAGCCGCTCAGGAACCCGCCGAGCGCCAGAAACTGCCAGCTGGGGGCCAGCACATACAGCAGCAAGACTGCACTGGACAGATAGCCACCCAGTGCGATGAGCTTCACGCGCCCGGCGTGGTCAGCCAGATATCCGCTGATCGGGAAGACTAAGAGGCCGGCCAACGGGCTGAGTGCTGTGATCAGGCCAATCCGTTCGGGGCTGCCGCCGAGCGCTAGGACGTAGAGGGAAGCATAGGGGAAGACCATACTGCGGGAGAGTGTGCCCAACGCCTGCGTGATGGTCAGCACCAGGACATTGCCCCGCATAAATGCGAGGCTGTTGTGAATCGGGAGGGTCTTGAGCGTGATCGGATGCGGCATCGGCAGTGTCCTATTGCTTTGGTGGTGTTGCGCGAAATACGTCCGCAGTCACGTCCTCGACTGTTCGCATCCGGGGCATTATCTGCTAC
>JAGHDT010000595.1 GCA_021159805.1 Anaerolineae bacterium | reverse complement strand
GCCGTTCTTCGCGTCACATCTTCCCGCTTGCGTGGTGTGCGTACGCGCACATGAGGCCTACTTCGAAAACAGCTCGCGCCGGATTGCAGTGTCTGCGGATCGCGTGCATCAGAATGCCCCGCGTCTCGCCGGCATCTTTGCGCCAGCGGGAACCGCGCTGTTCATAGCAGCTTCTGCGCACCTCGGGTCCTGGGGAGCAGAGCGGGCGAGACGCCCGCGGTGCAAGACGGCACGCTATAAAGAAAGAGGGGTCTGGCTTGCCCCCCCCCGCTGGACCATAGCACCCTGGATGGTATAATGCGTTCTTGAGCGGACGAGATTCACAAGGAAAATATCCCAATGCTACCAGATCAAGTCAACATCGGCCTCGCATTTCTGGCAGGAATGGCTTCATTCCTCGCGCCCTGTGTCCTGCCGCTTGTGCCCGCCTATCTCAGCTACCTCAGCGGCTACACCGTGGGTTCGTCCGGGAGCGTGGATGCCAAGACGCGCAGCCACATTGTGATGCATGCCCTCTCCTTCGTGCTTGGCTTCACCATCGTCTTCGTGCTCCTGGGCACTGCCGCCGGCGCACTCGGCAGATGGGTACGAGGCGACTGGCTGAGGTATCTGGGCGGAGCGCTGATGATCCTCTTCGGCCTGACGCTGGCAGGGGCCTTGCACATCTCGCTCTTCGACCGCCAATCACAGCTCTCGGTCAAGAGACGAGCGGACTGGGGCTATGCGTCATCGCTGCTCACAGGGCTTGCCTTCGGCGCCGGGTGGACGCCCTGCGTGGGTCCGGTGCTCTCCAGCATCCTGGTCCTAAGCGCCGATCAAGCTACGCTGCTGAGAGGGCTGCTCCTGCTGCTCGCCTATTCTGCGGGCATGGGCATTCCCTTCATCTTGGCGGCACTCCTGGTTGACCGTGCCGGCAAGTTCATCCGCAAGTTAGCACCCTATCAGCCAGTGATCCAGAAGGTCACCGGGGTGCTGATCATACTCGTGGGCATCATCCTGATCACCGACAGCTTCGCATCCATCGGGCTTTGGCTTGAGGAGAGGGGGTTAGGTTGGGACCTGGGACTGTAGACAAAGGCCAACAGGGCGAGCCGCTGACGGCCGAGGAGATCATCCAAGAGGCCCGGCAGCGCATTGCCGGGCATCCGACCGAACAACACGAGCAGAGCCGGCGCACGACACTCCTCCGGCTAAACCACGGTGTCTTCTGGCTCGCGACCCACTGGGTAGGCCTCTTCACCTTTCTGATTCTGCTCTATCTGGGCGGGACCTTTGCCGCCCCAGTCCTGATGCACGCGGGGGCTGAACGGGCCGCAGGTGCCATCTACGCCTTCTACAGGCCTTTCTGCCACCAGTACCCCTTCCGATCCTGGTTCCTGTATGGCGATGCCCTGGCGCATCCGCTCCGCGAGCCCATTTCGATCCTGGAGATGAACGCGCTCCGTCGCTATGTCGGGTCCGCGGACGCCGGCTACAAAGTGGCCCTCTGCCAACGCGACGTGGCGATCTATGGTATGATGGCTATCGCCGGCACGATCTACGGCGTGGTGCGCCGGTTCACCAGAGTTCCACCGATGCCGCTGTGGCTCTACTTCACCTTTGGCATACTACCGATGATGTTGGACGGCGGCGTACAGTGGATTTCCTACGCGGTCTGGCAGTTCCTGCCGGGCGTGCTGGACCGACCTTTCGAGACGATCCCGGCGCTGCGCACGCTGACCGGTGCGCTCTTCGGATTCGGCGTCATCGGCGTGGGCTACCCCTATCTCGGTGAGTATTTCGACGACGTCCGCAGCACCCTCCACGAGAAGTACGGATGGTAAAACGGCAGCGATCAGCGTTCAGCGTTCAGCAGACGTTCAAACGTTAAAACGTGCAACGTGCAACTTTCGACTTGCGACTTTTGACTCTTGACTTGTGACTTTCGACTTTCGACTGGAGGCTTTCATGATCCCACCCGTTAATCCGATACTCTTCCACATTGGTCCCATCACAGTCCACTGGTACGGCCTGCTTGTGGTGACCGGCATCTTGCTGGGGACGCAGGTCGCGACCTACCTGGCGAAAAAGGCAGGGGAGGATCCCGATCGCATCTGGGACATGTTGATGGTCGCCGTCATCGCCGGTATCATCGGAGCGCGCATTGAATACGTGCTCGTGCCGCCGCACTGGGCCTACTTCAAAGAGCACCTTGCCAGTGCGTTCTACATCTGGGAGGGTGGCCTCCGGATCTACGGCGCGATCGTGGGCGGAGCGCTGGGCGTCTTCGGCTATGCGCGTGCCACAAAAACGCGTCCCTGGCACCTTCTGGACTTCGCCGCACCGGGTATGGCCATGGGGCACGCTATTGGGCGATGGGGCAACTTCATCAATCGAGAGCTCTACGGCCCGCCGACCACGATGCCCTGGGGGCTGGATATCCCGCTGCAGTTCCGGGTGCCCCCATACAACGACCTGGCCCAGTACCCGCCGGAGACGCTCTTTCACGCCAACTTCCTCTACGAGTCGATCGCCAACCTGCTGCTGTGTCTGCTCCTCGTCTGGATCGCCGTCCGGTTCCGTGATTCGATGAAGGACGGGACGCTCGTCGCCGGCTATCTGATCGGCTACTCTATCATCCGCTTCCTAATGGACTACTGGCGCACCGATGGCACCTCGGCACAAAGCCCGGCAATCGTCTTTGCCGCGATTGGAGCCATCTACTTGATAGTGCGCTACCAACCCTGGAGGCCGGCTCAGCGCGCCGCCTGATGATGTCGAACCGCCCTCAGCGACCAGATATTGTCTTCATCGTGCTCGACACACTCCGGGCCGACCGGCTCTCGTGTTATGGGCACCCTGCAGAGACCACACCGCACCTTGATGCGTTCGCGGAGAAGGGCGTGTTGTTCGAACGTGCTATCTCTCCGGCGCAGTGGACGATCCCGGCGCACGGCTCGCTCTTCACCGGTGAGCAGCCCTCTGCCCACGGGACCACGCAGATTTTCGACAAACACAGCACAGCCTACCCGACGCTGGCCGAACACCTCTCCGCCGGCGGCTATCGCACCGCCGGATTCTGCAACAACCCGCTCCTGGGCGTGGTCGAGAACGATCTGGACCGCGGATTCCAGGAATTCTACAACTATGGGGGCGTACTGCCCAACCGGCCGGACACATCCGGACGGCGTGCGGATCGATTCCAGCGGTCCAAGGCGTGGCTGCACAAACAGATCAGCCGATTCAACGGGCCCATTCAGTCGGTCTTCACGCGCGACAGTGCCCTGCTGAACTTCGTACTCCAGCCCTGGCTGGTCGCGATGTGGGAGCGCAATATCAACTTCAAGGGAAACACACATCAATCCATTCAGGACGTGGTGGCGACGCTGAGCCGGCACCACGGCAGAGAGGACCGGCAGCCGATCTTTATCTACCTGAACTTGATGGAGACCCACCTACCCTACCGCGCGCCTCCCTCGTTCAGTCGCAGGTTCGCCCCGACGTACCACCACGATCGTGAGGCCCGGGCCTTTATGCGCGCGTTCAACTACCGCACCTACGACTGGATCGCACCGGTCACCGAGCCCTTCACCGAGGCCCAGCACCGGGTCCTCAATGAGATGTACAACGCCGAGGTCGCCTACGAGGACCACCTGCTCCAGTCGCTGCTCAGCTATCTGGATCAGCCGGCCATTCGTGATGACACGATGGTCATCATCACCAGCGACCACGGGGAGGGCCTCGACCATCATCACTACATTGGCCACTCCCTCGTCGTCTACGAAGACCTCGTCAGGGTGCCGCTCATGGTCCGCTATCCCCCTGGCTTCCCCGAGGGAAAGCGTATGGGCCGGGCCGTATCGACCCGCCGCATCTTCCACACACTCCTGGAAGCATCCGGCGTGGAACCGCAGCGCAGGGCGGATGACAGAGCTGCCGCAGATGCCGCGCGGCAATCACTGCGTAACAGCCTCAACGGGCAGAGCACGGTGCAAGATCCCGTCTGGGCTGAGGCCTATCCGCCGATCACGCTGGTGCAGCTCATCGAACAGCGTAACCCTGAGGCGGTCCATCTATTTGGCTGCCGGTCCATCCGGCGTACAATCTACGAGGGGTCGCACAAGCTCGTCACCATCGATGGTGCGCCATCCGAGCTCTTCGATGTGAGCCGCGATCCCGCGGAACTTGAGAACCGGATCGCAGCACAACCTGAGCTGGCAACCCGATTGCACCGGAAGCTGGATGGCCTGGTGGTAAAGGCCAAATCACGGGGAACCCGACACCTTTCTGATGGATTCCAGGCACAGCTGGCGGGCGACAAACAGCTCGGCGAGCGATTGCGTCGCCTGGGCTATATCGAGTAAGCACAAGAGTCATTCTAGCCTCAGATCTGCTCGGGCCGGTGTCTCACCGAGCCCGTCTTTGTGTCGAGCGTTCGGCAAGGGGCATGGACCTCCGACGCAGTCGGGGCTAACACCGGCCCCAGCGGCGATGATGGCAGGCTATTCTCGGAACAGCGGTGCGACGTGTCGTCTTGGACCGCGGGCATCAGAAGGCCCGGCGTCTCGCCCGCATCTTCGCGCCAGCCGCAACTGCGATGTTCATAGGGCTGCTGCGCACTTCGGGCTCTCGGAAGCAGAGCGGGCAAGACGCCGGCATTCTGATGCACGCATTCTGATGCACGCGGTCCGCAGAAGCTGCAATCTGACGCGAGTTGTTTTCGAAGTAGACACCATATTCGCTGCCGCCCACCGCGCAAGCATGAAAATGCGACACGAAGAAGGCCCTAAAGCCTGCGGCCAAGCCTTTAGGCCCGAGAGCGGAAGGTTATTTTCGGAATAGGAGATAATATGGAACCACCCTTCAGTCCCGTCTTGTTCAAAATCGGCCCACTCGCCGTCTACTGGTATGGATTCCTGATTGCCACGGGCATTCTCCTTGGTGCCCGCATAGCGACCTCGCTTGCCCAGGAGGAGAACGAGAATCCCGAAACCATCTGGGATATGCTGATTGTGGTAGTCATCCTGGCGCTGATCGGCGCCCGCGCCTACCACGTCTTCTCCAGCCCATCCAGCGGCCTGCTGGGATGGTCGTACTACAGAGAGAACCCCCTGCAGGCCTTCGCCATCTGGAACGGTGGGCTGGGCATCTACGGTGCGCTGATCGGGGGCGCGCTGGGCGTCACCATCTTCTGCGTCCGCCGAGGCCTGAACGTCCTGCAGTGGCTCGACTTCCTGGTGCCGGGGATGGCCCTGGGGCAATCCATTGGGCGCTGGGGCAACTATATGAACCGCGAGCTCTACGGCCCGCCGACCACGCTTCCCTGGGGGCTCCGCATTCCACCACCCTATCGCATCG
>JAGHDT010000129.1 GCA_021159805.1 Anaerolineae bacterium | reverse complement strand
TCGCCGTAGGGGATCCCGGCCTCATTAGCGTAGCCGATAGCGTGTGCTGTCGCCGAGTCGGGCACGCCGATTACCATATCGGCCTCGACCGGATGCTCCTGTGCCAGCCGTGCGCCCATCCTCCTGCGCACGCTGTGCACCGAACGGCCCTCCATCACCGAGTCGGGGCGGGCGAAGTAGACGTATTCGAAGATACACATTGCCGACCTCGCCGCCGGTTTCGTCTGCCACGAGGTCACGCCGTTGCAGTCCAGGCGTACGATCTCACCCGGTAGGATCTCGCGTACAAAGGTGGCATCGATTGTGCCGAGTGCACAGGACTCCGAGGCCACGACCCAGCCCTGGCTGTTGAAACGGCCCAGACAGAGCGGGCGGAACCCCCACGGATCCCGGACGGCATAGATGGCGTCTTTGGTCAGGATGGTGAGGGAGTAGGCGCCCTCGGCCCGGGTCATGAAGTCCTGGATACGCTCCTCCCACGTGGCTCCGTCGGCTCCGGCCAGCATCTGTGTGATCACCTCACTGTCAGAGGAGGAGATCAGGCCGACGCCGCGCTGGAGAAGATCCCGCCGCAGAGCGGGAGCGTTGGTCAGGTTGCCGTTATGGGCGACGCCCAGAGGTCCAAGTGCCGTCTCAATCAGGTAGGGCTGGGCGTTGGTCAGCCGGACGCTGCTGCCTGTGGTGGAGTAGCGGTTGTGGCCGATACCGTGATCACCACGCAGTACCTGCAGGTTGTCCTCGTTGAAGATCTGAGAGACCAAGCCCAATCCCTTGTGGATATGGGCGATCCCCCGCTCGACGGTGCAGATGCCGCCGCTCTCCTGGCCCCGATGTTGCAGGGCGTAGAGGGCGAAGAAGGTCATTCTGGCGATCTCCATGCCTGGGGCAAAGATGCCACAAACACCGCAGGCCTCGTGGAGCTTGTCGTCTTGCCGGGCCGCAGTTGCGGCATTGACCACACTATTGCTCCCAGGTGATGGCGATTGCGCCAGTGACATTGAGTTCCCCATATCTCTCAGTCGGTCCGCGTTCAACGTTCGCTCTGGTCCGCGTCATAGAGGCGCCGGCGTTGTTCCGCCTGAGCCTCGCGTACGCGTTCGGCGAGATCAGCATCGGCCAGGCTGAGGATCTTCGCAGCTAGAAGCGCGGCGTTCTTGGGTTCCAGTGCCACTGCGGGTGCGACGCCTGACGGAACGCGCAATGAAGAGTAGATGTCGGCCCCCCCGAACTTGTCTGAGTAGGGCGGGCAGGCGATGACCGGGGCCGTAACTGCGGCGTCGACCATGCCGCTGAGTGCATTGCTGCGCCCTGCGACCGTGATATAGACCTTGGGCTGTGGATCGGCTTCGTATTTCGACAATGCGTCCAAGAGATAGTGGGGTGTCTTGTGGGCTGAGGCGATGCGCGTCTCCCAGGGAATACCGTAACTTCCCAGTGCATCCGTGATCTTCCCGGCGAAGTCTCGATCACCGGGTGATCCCATCCATACGATTGCTAGCATGAAGTTCCTCCCTACGTCGAAAATAACTCGCGTCAGATTGCAGCTTCTGCGGAGCGCGTGCATCAGAATGCGTGCATCAGAATGCTCTGCTTCCAAGAGCCCGAAGTGCGCAGCAGCTGCTATGAACATCGCAGTTCCGACTGGCGCCAAGATGCGGGCGTCTCGCCCGCAGTCCAAGATGGTGCGTCGCACCGCTGTTCTGAGTTAGCCCTCTATGCCCGCCGCTGGGGCCGGCCCGCTTAGGACGTGGCCCCGATTTTCTTGCTTGCGTGGTGTGCTCAAGCGAATACGCTGTCTACTTCAGATACGACGCCAGCACATCGGCAATGCGAGACGCGGCGGGATAGGGCGCGGGCTCGAACGTCCGGCCGGTGAGGCCCTCATAGAGGGCAATATAGCGGCGGGCGGCCTCGGCGATGACGTGCTCAGGCAGCGTGGGCGGAGTGCCGTCGCCGCGGTAGTTCTGCTGTGCGTACCACAAGCGGACGTACTCCTTGTCCCACTGGTCGGGCTGCGGGTGATCCATCGTGTCGGTCTTCCAGAAGCGGCTGGAGTCCGGCGTGTGGACCTCGTCGATAAGGACCAGGCTGCCGGTGGGATCGTGGCCGAATTCGTACTTGGTGTCCACAAGGCAGAAACCCGCGGCCTCGGCAACAGACTGGCCGCGCTTGAAGATCGCTAGAGCGGCCCGTTGCACTGCGTCCCAAGTTCTTTCATCCAGGAAGCCACGCTCCGTGACCTCGGCCACTGTCAGGCGCTCGTCGTGTTCACCCGGGCCGGCCTTGGTCGTGGGCGTGAGTATCGGTTCCGGCAGGCGGTCGTTCTTCTTCAGCCCCTCGGGAAATCGGTGCCCATAGATCTTGCGCGCGCCCCCATCGTAGAGCGTCCAGAGAGCGGTCTTGGTCGATCCGGTGATGTAGCCGCGGACGATGATCTCGACGGGCAGCGGCACGCATTCGTGGACGAGGCTGACGTTGGGGTCGGGAACGTCCAGCAGGTGATTCGCCACGATGTCGGCGGTCTTCTCGAACCAAAAAGAGCTGAGCTGATTGAGGACCTGGCCCTTGTAGGGCAGGGCAGCTAGGACCACATCAAACGCAGAGAGGCGATCGGTGGTGACAAGGAGTCGCTGTCGGCCCGGTAGGCTGTATGACTCACGAACTTTCCCGCTGGTGTGCGTGTGGGGCCACTCGACATCCAGGTCGCGAAGGGCCTGGGGGATCTTCTCGGTCAGTGTGGCTAGATCCAGCATATGGTCTCCTTGGTTTCCAGGTTCAAGACCAGGGGGCAGCGCATAGCGCCCGATGGTGGTGACTGAATGATCCTGTTTACAATGCGGCAGCGTACCGGATTCCTTGTTCGAACAACGCGAGGCCAAGGTTGCCGTCTTCGCCGCGGGTGTGGCGTGGGTGCTGCTCGGGGAAGATATGATCCTCGGGATGCGGCATAAGGCCGAAAACGGTACCACCGGCATTGCAGATGCCGGCAATATCGGCTGTAGAGCCGTTGGGGTTGTCGGGGTAGGTCGCCGCGCTGCCATCGGCCCTGGTGTAGGTCACGGCTATCTGGTGGTTGGCCTCAAGCTGGGCCAGCACGGCCTTATCCCGCGGGACAAACCGGCCCTCGCCGTGGGCGACCGGGCACGTGATCCGCTCTGTCAGCCCTCGGGTGAAGATGCAGGGGCTGTTGGGATCCGGGGTGAGCCAGACCCAGCGACACTCGAAGTGGTTGGACATATTGCGGGTCAATGTGGCTTTGGCCTGGCCGTCGGGTGGCCCCGGCAACCAGCCGCTCTTGACCAGCGCCTGGAAGCCGTTGCAGATGCCGATCACCGGCTTGCCGGCATCCACAAATGCGGCCATTTCATCTTGGAAGAGCCATCGTAGATCGGTGGCCAGGAGGCGCCCGGCGCCGAGCGCGTCGCCGTAAGAGAATCCGCCCGGCAGAACGAGCATCCGGTGTTCGTGCAGGATACTAGAGTCCTCACGGAGTTCGTTGACGTGGAGCACCACGGGGTGTCCCCCCGCCAACTCAACCGCGTACGCGGCGTCGTCATCGCGGTTTGTGCCGGTGGCATGAAGTATCAGAACGCTTGGTTGGGTCATCGTCTCTCTTCTCGTCTCGGCGCTAGGCTATGCAATCTCGGCTGACTGCCACGTCTGGGTGAGGTCGCTGACGGTGGCCTGAACCACCACGTCCCCGCTGAAGCCCCGAATCTGCAGCGTTTGGTGATCTGCGACCTTGCCGACGCGGGCGAAGGGCGCGGCCTTCAAGCATGCTTCGAAGGCCGCGACATACTCCGGTGCGACCTCGACCAGGAAGCGCGTGCTGCTCTCGGAGAAGAGCGCGGCCGCATCTGTGGTGACGTCGGCACTCCGGATGAGGTCGTCCAACGTGAGCTGGAGCCCACACCGTCCGGCGATACACATCTCGGCGGCGGCGACAGCCAGCCCACCTTCGGAGAGATCGTGGATGGCGCTGATGAGCTCGACCTTGATCGCACGATGCAGGGCGCGCAGCGTGGTTACCGCTTGCGGCACCGGTGCCGGGGGCGCCCCGTCCAGGCCCCCGTAAAGCCTGTGATACAGGGAACCTCCGAGCTCGTGTCGTGTCTCGCCCACGAGGTAGATCAGGTTGCCGGGCCGCTTCAGGTCCATCGTGACGGCATCGCGAATATCAGGCACGATGCCCAAGGAAGAGATGAGCAGCGTCGGCGGGATGGTGCGTTTGTCGCCGCCCGCGGCAACGAACTCGTTGTTGAGGCTATCCTTGCCGGAGATGAAGGGCGTGCCATAGGCCAGGGCGGCGTCGTGGCAGCCCTGAGTGGCGCGGACCAATCCGCCCAGGCGATCGGGAAGCGCCGGGTTGCCCCAGCAGAAGTTGTCCAATAGGGCGACACGGTCCGGATCGGCACCCACGCAGACGATGTTGCGCAACGCCTCATCCACGACGGCCCAGGCCATCGCATAGGGATCAACTTTGCCGTAATGGGGGTTGATGCCGCACGCCCGTGCGAGGCCCTCCATTCCATCTGTCCTCAGGCGGTGTAAGACGGGGGCGTCTGCTCGCCCTCCACCGCCAGACCGCTCAGAGGCGTAGCC
>JAGHDT010000084.1 GCA_021159805.1 Anaerolineae bacterium | reverse complement strand
TCGTGGGCTTTGACCACGACACACCCGCGGTCTTCCGCCGCCAGATCAATTTCATCCAGGCCAGCGGCATCGTGACCGCGATGGTGGGGCTGCTGCAAGCGGTTCCGGGCACCGAACTCTATGCGCGCCTGGAAGCGGAGGGTCGTCTGTCGGGCAAGTCGGCCGGCAACAACGTGGACGTAGCCACCAACGTAGTGCCCAAGATGGGCCTCAACCCGCTGCTCCAGGGCTACCGTGAGATCATGGCCACTATCTACGCCCCCGGGCCTTTCACGGCGCGGGTCAAGACGCTGCTACAGCAATACAAACCGGGACCGGTCCGCGCGCTGGTCACCTGGCGCGAGATCCGCGCCTTGCTCCTCTCCATCTGGCGATTGGGGATCAGGAGATGGAGCCGTCGCACGTATTGGGATCTGGTGTTCTGGACGCTCCTCCACCGCCCGCGCTTGCTGCCGCTGGCCGTGACGATGTCCATCTACGGGTACCACTTCCAGACGATCACGGAGCGGACGATCCTGCCCGCGCGGGTGCCAGCGCCGATAGCGGCAGGAGCCGCAAGTCGAACTCTGGCGGAGACGTGATGCCGGAAGTTCGGTGATGGGTGATCCACACAAAGCGTTCCGACGTCTCCGGGGTGCCCAACCACGAGTCTGTGGAAATCGATCAGGGCGCTAGTCGGGCTCTGGATCGGGACTTGTACTCAGGCAGTGCCCCGAATTTCTCATCGGTCAGCGTGGTGTGTATGCCGTCGTCGTCGATTCTGGTCACCTGGTCGATGGCCATGATACAATAGTCTGGAAGCAGGCCTCCCCTGCGTACAATCAAGTGCGTGATCTCCTCGCTCTCACGGTTGGCCAGTACATGGTTGACCGTGCCCAGCTGACCCTCTGCTCCCATGACTGCGGTTCCACGGCCAATGGCTTCAAGTGTTGAAGCAATCCCTTCGGTGACGTGTTGTGCCCGCATCGGGACTGCCTGATCGATGAAGGCCTGACCGTAGGGCATCATCCAGATGCTCGTGTGGTATGCGTCGTGACGCTCGTGCCCCCAATCCTCAACAGGAACGACGAATTCCCGCTCAGTGTATTTGGCGTAAGTCTCAACCTTATCACTCTTCACGTCCAACCAGATTCCCTCACGTGAGACCCTTGTGATGGCGGCGATGGGGACTACGCGGTCGCTTCTCATCAATGCTCCCTTTTCCACGATCAGGTCCGTGATTTCGTTTGTTGCCGGATCGATTACGACTCTTGTCAGCTTGCCGCAGCGTCCATCAAGGCAGTGCACTACAGCGCCAATGTGATAATCCTGTGATGCGTTCGCCGTACTGATCATCATAGTCTCCTCAATGAATAACTTCTCTATCCGCTCCAGAGAAGAGTGGTCGGCGTGAAGTGCGGTGGCCTCAGATCTCTCAAGTGTCTCAGTGTATCCCTACATTCTTTATAGCATCCGATCGTTAGATGTGGATAGGCTGCGAATTAGAATTGCATTTGAGCCGCTGCTAGTCGCCGCTTGCCTGAAGTGTCTCACGCAGTGTGCCCTCCGTGAATGAAGGTGCTCTATCTAGCTTGTCAGACCCAGCGACTCCATGCTTACCGACTCAGAGCAGGATCCAGGTGCCTGGTGCCGCAGGCAATCCCGTCCAGCGTGGATGCCGGCCGCCATCGACTCTCGGCTGGGTGGGGGAGTGTGCCCTATAGCACCCCGTCCTGCTACCGGTTGCGTTTGAGCGCCAGCATCAGGAACATAAGTATGCCGGTGACGATGGCGACGGCAATCCTCGGCCACCTGGCGCCATCGACGGCGACCTCGGCCTTGCTGGTGGCCAAGAATGCGACCAGCCCTCCCAGTACCAGGAGCCCCGGGAAAGCGGATACCTTTGGCGTGACAAGGCTGCTGTCGATCTGAGTGCGGTAGGGGTCGATCTCGGACCCGCTCAGGGTGTCGTAGACTTGCGAGCGGCGCGGCCGGCGGAGGACGATGCTCTCGTTGTCTTGCTTGATCACCATCTCCCACTGGGCGCAGCGCTCTTCCTCCAGGATAGCCTGGAATCGTTCTGGCCTGCGGAAGCTACCCAGATGTCCCCGTAGGACCTTGAACTCGTATCTGTCTTCCGTATCAATGCCGATCAACTCAGCCAACAGTCTCTCATCCTGCTGCTTCTGCGCAGACGCGACCATCACTGGAATCATCCAACCCATTGCTGTCCTCCTCAATATGGCGTATGGGAAATCCTTATCCTTATCATAATGGGAAACATGGAACTGCGCATCGTCACCAGGGACGAACTTTCACCTGGCCAAAGGTACGAGGTGGGTAAGGACTCTACTCTCTCGCTTCACTGTCGCAGCGATCAGTGACTGCAGTGAACTGCAAGGTTCATTGGAGGGGCCTGCCAGGACAGTTCCTCGGCACTTTCAGGGTTGTCTGCATCATCATCATCATGATCATCATCATCAGCCTTCCTGCGATCCGCGGGAGCACGCCAACGTCCGGCACGCGCTGGTCCTGCCGGACAGCGAAGGGCTGAGGGTCCCTTTTCCCTCTTTCCTTGTTCTGAATCAGGTCGCTGATCCAGTGCAGCGGTGAGGCGGCCTCTGCCCTGCCCCCCGGCGGGGGAGAAGAGAAAAGGGTCTCGGCAAGCCCAGACGGTCATCGTGGATCCCCCCTTACCCTCTCTCCCCCGTCGGAGGAGAGAGGAGCGACGGACGGCGAACTTGGCCTTGACAGGATACCGTATTTCGTTGTATGATATGTTATGGGAGCGCTCCCACACCTGTCAGCGGGGCAAGTGCTTCCACCCACTTCTCGTGGCCGTGATAGAGGTCAATATGCCAACTCTGGAGGAGATAGCCCGGCTGAGCAGTGTATCGCGCTCCACCGTGTCTCGAGTTGTCAATGAATCACCCAACGTGAGCGAGGAGACACGCGCCAAAGTGCTGGCGGTGGTGCAGCAGCTTGATTACCAACCTAACGCCGTTGCTCGCAGTCTGGCTGCCGGCTGTACCCGTATTCTGGGGCTGATTGTGCCTTCCGGTGTCACAGCGATGTTTCATGATCCATTCTTTCCTGAATTCATTCCGGCGGTGACCTCTGCGTGCAGTGCACACGGGTATTCAGTGATGTTGTGGTTGGCGGAGCCGATGGATGAAGAGCCCATGATACGGCAGGTGCTCCGCAACGGATTTCTTGATGGTGTGATTGTGTTCACGATTCACCTGTCGGCAGGCATCATAGCTGAGGTGGTTGCATCCAATCTCCCCTATGTTCTCATTGGACAGCACTGCGCTCAAGCGCCGGATGCGGCCTACGTTGATGTAGAAAACCGTCGTGGCGCGCGGCAGGTCGTGACGCATCTTCTGCGGAAGGGCTACCGGCGAATCGCACACATCGCCGGACCCACGGATACTGTCTGTGCTCAACACCGGATAGCGGGCTACAGAGATGCCTTGGGCACGTGGGGGCGGCGCATCGACGAGGATTTGGTTGCGGCTGGGGATTTCACCGAGGCCCGGGGTTACGAGGCTATGAAGGAGCTGCTCCCGCGGAGGCCGGAAGCTGTCTTTGCCGCCAATGATATGATGGCCCTGGGTGCGCTGCGCGCATGCCGAGACTCCGGGGTCCGGGTGCCCGAGGATATGGCTGTTGTTGGCTTTGATGACATATCGCTGTCGGCGAACTCGAACCCTCCATTGACGACGGTACGGCAACCCTCTGACCGGATGGGGACCGCCGCCACAGAGATGTTGCTGGCTATCCTGGAGACCGGAGATGCTATACCTCGGCAGATTGTGCTCCCCACAGAGCTGGTGATTCGGCAGTCGTGTGGCGCGACTGCCGGTCTTTGATCTCGAGCAGATGGTTTTGAATCTATGGATCATCTATCGAAGGAGGTGAATATCGAGTCTGGACCCTTTGGGGCAACGTATGATGGTTGATCAACATAGCACTTCCGTAAACGCAAATGGAGGAGACTGATGTTTGACAAGAAGCTCTCACGCCGTGATGTTCTGAAGATGATGGGCCTGGCCACCGCCGGTGCCTTTCTCGCGGCCTGTGGTGCGCCCGCTACCGAAGCACCAGTGGTAGAAGAAGAGGCCCCCTCTGACGAGGCCCCTGTGCAGGCTGCCGCGCACGTCATCATGATGTACAATCTCAACGAGCTGGCGGACGAAGAGGTCGCGCAGTTCAATGAGAAATATGCCCCCATCGAGCTCGAACGCATCGACACAGATCTGGTGAAGCTCTTCTCGATGCTGGCCGCAGGCCAGCAGGTTGACGCTGTCCGCCTGTACGGGACGTTCCTGCCTTCGTACGTCTCGAAGGGCGTCTGCCTGGACCTGACCGACTACTTCAACACCAGCGAGATTGTCCCCGCTGACGATCTGCTGCCGGTTAACGACTTGTTTGTCTGGCAAGGCAAGCGCTACGGTTTGGTCAAGGACTGGTCGCCCGACTACGCTATCTTCGCCAACAAGAGCATCTGGGAAGAACTGGGTGTCGCGCTGCCCGATCCGCTGGAGGATGTCTCTTACGAGCAGTGGCGAGCGTACTCCAGCCAACTGACCAAGATGGAGGGCGATCGCACGCTGATCATGGGCACGGACTTCACGCCGCACACGAACCCGCTCTTCTGGGCGACCACCACCCAGGATCCGCCCGCGACGCTGTTCAACGATGACTTCACCAAGATCGTCCTGCTGGACAATCCGGATACCAAGGCGGCGGCCGAGTTCTACCTCGACTGGATGAAGGAAGGCGGCCTGCCCAGCAAGCTCGCGCCAGCACCCTCGGGCGAATGGAGCGGCGTGGACTGGCAGCAGCGGATGGCCGCGGCGGTCCAGTGGGGCTACTGGTTCAGCGGTATGGCCACCAGCGAGCAGGTCCCCGGCGAGGACGTCTATATGAT
>JAGHDT010000314.1 GCA_021159805.1 Anaerolineae bacterium | reverse complement strand
CGGTCGGGGGACGGGCGGGGTGGCATTCTATCCCGCGGAAGGAGAGTGATGCGTACAGAGAATAGCTATCCCTTCCTGAAGAGAAGGGACGGCAACGAGTCGAGATCAGGTTGGTTTGCCGGCTCTTGGAGGGCGAGGCCACCGAGCCCCACTGCGCCACCTGTCCCTGCG
Source organism: Anaerolineae bacterium (assembly GCA_021159805.1). Classification (GTDB taxonomy): domain Bacteria; phylum Chloroflexota; class Anaerolineae; order B4-G1; family SLSP01; genus PWVB01. The sequence continues at coordinate 7,140 of JAGHDT010000314.1, read as the reverse complement.
GGGGCGCGCATCCCCTCCACGAAACACAACGAGGGCGCTTTGCATAGATGTCGTCAGACACCCGGAGAGAGAGCATGTTGACCACTGTCGTCATACCCGCTTATAACGAGGAGCAGTACCTGAGTCGCTGCCTGGAGGCCCTGGCTCATCAGACCTATCCAACCGGCAGTTTCGAGGTCATCGTGGTGGACAATGGCTCGACCGACGCCACGGCGGAGATAGCCCGGCGATGGCGTGCGCGGGTGGTGCAAGAGCCATGCAAGGGAGTGGCGCGTGCCCGGCAGACCGGCTTCGAGGCAGCGCGCGGTGAAATCATCGCCAGCACCGATGCCGACACTTGCGTAGCGCCTTTTTGGCTGGCGCGAAGCGTCGCGCACTTCCGGGAAGACCCAGCCCTGGGCGGTGTGTACGGCCCTGTACGCTGGTACGATGGTCAACCGGCGGACCAATGGGTGCTGCAACACCCTGTTGTCTGGGCGCAATGGCTGAGCCATCGCGCCCGGCGAGACCTCTGGTGGGGCAGCAATTTCGCCGTGCGGCGTGAGATCTTCTGGAAAGCCGGCGGTTTTCCTGTGGATTGGGCGACAGGGGAAGATACCGACCTGTCATTGCGAGTAAGCCGCATCGCGCGGGTGCGCTTTGACCCAGATCTGGTTGTGTATACATCCTCTCGGCGCGCTCAGGAGGGCTGGTTCAAGTTGGCAAGGGGTACATTGACAGGCGCAGTCGAGCGTTTCATGCTGCGGCGTCCCCCATCACAGCCAATGGTGGACCTACGATAATGGAGATTTGGCAATGGAACTAGAGAATGTCGTTCACACAATTGCATCCACCGGGCTGACCCGGACGCTTGGCGACATCACCGCCGGCGCAATATGGAATCAACCGGCCCGTCGTGTGCTACTAAGCTATGCCAACCGGCGCATCAATCATCGTCTGGAGAAGGCCCACGACACCAACGGACGACGTCCGCCCGGCGTCATCCGGGACAGGGCACACATCCTTCGGGCACTGCTGCACTCCGTTGATCGGAGCCTTGAGCAGGGCAGCGTCTCCGAGGAACTCCTCAAGAAGGTAGTGCGCGACCAGGTGAATCGTCTCTTGGGCCTGGAGCCCAACGCCGCGTTTGAACGCTTCCGCCGGGAACACGGCGACGACGATCCGCCCGGTTTCGTCGTCATCTCGCCGGGCAAACTGTGCAACCTGCGCTGTAAAGGGTGCTATGCGAGCTCCGGCAACGACAGTGGGAAACTGAACTGGGAGATCTTCGACCGCATCATCACGGAAGCTCGGGATCTCTGGGGGGTGGGCTTCGTCGTCATCTCCGGCGGCGAGCGACTGGCCTACCGCTCCCGGGACAAGGGTGTCCTCGAGGCCGCGGCCAAACACCCGGATACCTTCTTTCTGATGTACACCAACGGCACCCTGATTGACGAGGAAATGGCCGTCCACATGGCTGAGTTGGGCAATATCACCCCGGCCATTTCCGTCGAGGGGTGGGAGGAGCGCACCGACGCCCGGCGTGGCAAGGGGGTATTCCAGCGCGTCCTGCGATCTATGGCCAACCTGTGGCAGGCCGGCGTGCCCTTTGGCATCTCGCTCACCGCCACGTGCGAGAACGGCGAGGAGATCCTCTCCGACGATTTCCTCGACTTCTTTTTCGAGGAGCAAGGGGCTGTCTACGGCTGGATCTTCCAGTACATGCCTATCGGACGGGGCTTCACTTTGGACCTGCTCCCCACACCGGAGCAGCGGGCCTGGATGTGGGAGCGCACCTGGCAGGTGATCCGTGAAAAAAGGTATTTCCTGCCCGATTTCTGGAACCTGGGCACCTGCAGCGATGGCTGCATCTCGGCCGGGCGGAAGAGGGGCTACCTCTATTTCGATTGGAACGGAAAGGTTATGCCCTGTGTCTTTGTCCCATACTCGCCGGTCAACGTCAACGATCTGTATGCACAGGGCGGTACGCTGAACGACCTCCTGAAGGAGCCGTTTTTCAAGGCTATCCGCGGGTGGCAGGATGCCTACGGCTACGCCGCGACCACGCCGCAGGAGTGCAAGAACTGGACGATGCCCTGCCCCATCCGCGATCACCACGCTGACTTTCGGCGCATCCTGGAAGCGACCCAGCCCGAGCCTGAGGACGAAGCCGCGCTACAGGCGATGGTAGATCCGGCCTATTACGATGGGCTCATCCAATACAACGAGGCTGTGGCGCGGCTGATGGACCCCATCGGGGAACGAGAGTACCTGGGCAATGGAAGGCAAGTTCCGGCCAGTGGTAGGGCAGGATGCGACTCCTGATTTCGCTCACGAGATGTTGGGACCTGTTGGTTTGTGAGGAAGGAGATGTGCGTATACACGATAACGACGGATCGGGTACGTGGATGGGTTTTCGTTTCAGCAACTGACAGATAAGGAGATAGAACAATGGCTGGATGGATTGAGAAAAGCTTGCTGGCGGGTATGGGCGTGCTGACGGTGACCCGCGACAAGGTGACGCAGGCCGTGGACACACTGGTCGAAGCGGGAGAGGTCAAACCCGAGGAGGCCCCCGGCATCGTGGACAAACTGGTGACGCGGGGCGAGACGGAGCGAGGGGAACTGCGCAAACTGGTGCGCCAGGAACTCGACCGCGTGACCCCCGTCTCCCGCCAGGACTTGGAGGAACTAGACCGCAAGATAGACGAACTAACCGCTCAGATCGAGAAACTGGCGGGTGAGCAACCAAAGAAGTAGACGAGCTGACAGCGCACCGGCCGGGTGATGGCAGATATCCGGCCGGTGCTGGACCTATGCTCGCGGAGAGACAGTGGAAACATGAGCCCGAGAATCCCTTTGCTGCGACAGCTCCTCAGCCGTCTGAGTCCGCAGGCAGTGCTCGACCTGACCGGAAAAGCGGGCAGAGAGTGGATACGCCGTTTGCCCGTGGAGGAGCGAGCCGCCTTTCTCATCCAGCTGATAGAGGCGAACCTGAGCACGGCCCTGGAGGGGCTGGGGCGGGAGGAACGGGCGGCGCTGATGAACGGCCTCCTGCCGGTGATCGCGCGCCACTTCCCGCTGGAGGACGTAGATATCCTGGGCGCTTTCGGCGATGTCGAGAGCCCTCAGCAGCCCGATGAGGAAGAGCCATAGCCAATGCGCGTTGCCATCACCACCGACTCATTCCGCGACGGGGATCGGCGATGGAACTGTACGACTCTGCGGCTTCGCGCCCACCGGAAATAGCGAGGGCGCAAATGATCTCTTCGGTGTTCTGGTCTCTGCTTCCTCTCGTGGCGATCCTGGTCATCTGGTGGGCCAGCCATGTGGATTGGAGCGCACGGGTTGGTCTTTGCCGTGCAGCGCTCGATCAAGGCAGACACGTGATGGCACTGCTGGTGGCGACGGCCGCGCTATTGGCGCTGCAAAACGTCGCATTGCGGGTCGTCGCCAGAGGTGGTTCGGTTATCTCTGTCGCCACAGGATGGCTGTCGGCGGCGATCCTGCTGGTGTTGGCCGCTCACTGGCATCGAAACTGAAAGGGGCAGATGGAGATGAAATCTTTTGAACCGGGCGTTCCCCGTCACGTGGCCATCATTATGGACGGCAACGGGCGCTGGGCACAGGCACGGGGATTGCCCCGCACCGCCGGCCACCAAGCCGGCGTCCGGTCCATACGGTCCATCATCGAGGCGTGCGGTGAACTGGGCGTCTGTGGTCTAACGCTATATGCGTTCTCTACCGAGAACTGGGCGCGTCCCCAGGCTGAAGTGGACTTTCTGATGCGGCTGCTCCAAGACTACGCCAGGCGCGAGGCGTCCGAACTGCGCCGCAACGGTGTCCGGTTGAACGTCATCGGGCGGCGCGAAGGGCTGCCTCCGGCACTGCTAGAGACGCTGGATCAAGCCGTGCGCGAGACCCGCGATGGCGAGCGGTTGATCCTGAACCTGGCGATCAACTACGGAGGACGGGCAGAGATCGTGGATGCTACCCGGTCACTGGTACGCGCCGTACGTCGGGGCGAGGTGGATCCTGAACGGATAGATGAAGCCACGTTCGGGCATTTTCTCTACACTGCCGCCCGTGCGGATCCCGACCTGGTGATCCGCACGGGCGGCGAGCAGCGGCTGAGCAATTTCCTGCTCTGGCAGACAGCAGAGGCTTTCTTCTGGAGCACGCCTGTCCACTGGCCGGATTTCCAGAACGCGGATCTCCTGGTGGCCATCCAGGCCTGGCATAGATACGGGAATGAAAGAAGCATGGAGAGCACGGATAGCTCTCAGAAAGGATGATTGTATAGATGACAAACAAGATCGGGCTGGCCCTCAGCGGCGGGGGCGCACGAGGGTTGGCTCACATCGGTGTGTTGAAGGTATTGGAGCAGGAAGGGATAGCGGTCGACTTGCTGGCCGGCACCAGCATGGGGGGCCTCATCGCGGCGGCCTATGCGGCAGGGATGAGTGCTGATTTTCTCGAGCAGGAGGCGCTGCGCATGGCCCACATCCGCCGCCTGCTGGCCCTGGCCGACCTGTCGCGGCCCCGGCGTGGCCTCTTTGAGGGCCAAAAGGTACACGCGTACCTGGCCGGCCACCTGGGCGACCGCACCTTTGACGACCTGCAGCTCCCGCTGACGCTGGTTGCAGTAGACCTGAATGCCGGTAAGGAAGTACATCTGAACCAGGGGCGGGTGGCAGATGCTGTGCGGGCCACCATTGCCATACCTGGTGTCTTTGCACCGGTGGAGCGAGACGGACAACTGCTCGTGGACGGCGGGCTCCTCAACACCCTACCCACCGACGTGGCGCGTGGCATGGGGGCAGACGTTGTCATTGCCGTGGCCCTTTTCTCAGATGGTCAGGCGGAACTTGACCTGATCCAAGGCCTGCGTCGCCACCGCTACGTCCCTAACGGGTTGGCAGATACTGCCGATGTCCTATGGCGCTCGGTAGAGCTGATGAGCAGAGAGATCAACCGCCGCAGGCTGGCCGAGACGCAGCCTCAAGTCCTCATCCAGCCGGTCATCCCTCCTGGTGTGACCGTGCTGACCGGTTTTACCCGCGCGGCCGAGATTATGGCAGCCGGGCAGGAGGCCGCAATCGAGGCGCTACCGCGTATCCGGTCACTTCTTGCTTCAACCGTGGCTTTGCAGGTAGAGGCGTAATGGCCCGGGGGCCTGTACGTACCGTAAGGCATTTGCAGCGTTATCGTGAGATCGTAAGGGTCCTCGTCCATTACGGCTTTGGCGAGTTGGTGGAGACACTCGAACTGCTACCGTACCTCTCGCTCCCCCGGCGGCTATTGCGCCGAGGGCGGCCTGTTGCACCTCCACTGGGCATGCCGCAGCGGGTTCGCCTGGCGCTGGAGGAGTTGGGCCCCACCTTTGTCAAACTGGGCCAGGTCCTTAGTACTCGTCCCGACCTGCTCCCCCCGGACTATATCACCGAACTCGCCAAGCTTCAGGATGCCGTGCCTCCGGTGCCGTGGGAACCGGTGCGGGCGCAGATCGAGGCCGAGCTGCGAGCACCACTGGCGGAATTGTTCGCTACCTTTGATCCCACTCCCATCGCCGCCGCCTCGCTCGCCCAGGTGTACGCCGCGACCCTGCCCGACGGATCGGTGGTCGTGGTCAAGGTGCAACGACCCGACATCCTGACGACTATCGAGAGCGACCTGGCAATCCTCTCGGACCTCGCCCGGCTGCTTCAGGCGCGTACCCCGTTGGGCGAGATTTACGACCTGCCAGGGATCGCCGAGGACTTTGGGGCCACGCTGCGGGCCGAGCTGGACTTCTACCGCGAGGGACACAATGCCGACCGCTTCCGCACTAATCTCGCCGACGAATCCTGCCTGCACATCCCGCAAGTCTATTGGGACTATACCACCCACCGCGTGTTGACGCTTGAGCGCATATACGGCATCAAGATCGACGATATCCAGGCCCTCGACGAGGCGGGTCAGGACCGCCACGGAGTCGCCCTGAACGCCGCCCGTATGATCGTCAAGGAGGTACTGGAGGACGGTTTATTTCACGCCGATCCCCATCCGGGCAACTTTGTCGTTATGCCGCACGAGGTGATCGGCGCGATGGACTTCGGGTTGGTGGGGCACCTGAGTCACCGGACGCGGAGCGATCTGGTCCGCCTCTACATCGTCGCCGTGCGGCTGGACGAGGAAGGTATCGTGGATCAACTGATCCACATGGGAGTCACCACCGGCGCCGTGGACCGGGCAGGGTTACAGCACGACGTTGCGGGGCTATTGCGCAAGTACTATGGAATGCCCTTGGGGGCCATACGCGCCCAGGAGGTGATCGACGAGATCATGCCCATCGCCTATCGCCATCACCTGCACCTACCCTCGGACCTGTGGCTGTTGGGCAAGACACTGGCCATGATGGAAGGGATAGGGCTGAAACTTGACCCCGATCTTGACCTTTTCGCCTTCTCTGAGCCCTACGTTCGACGCTTTGCGTGGCAGATGGCCTCCCCACGCTCGTGGGGGGCCCCACTGCTCAAGGGGATCGGCGATTGGGCGACCCTGGCGGGGCTCATCCCGCGCGTCGGCGCGCAGCTTCTCAACCGCGCCGAGCGAGGGGAACTGGAGATTGCGGTCAGTTACAGGGAGCTGGATCGGACACTGACCCGACTGGATCGCCTGGCGAATCGCCTCTCGATCAGCGTGCTGTTGGCCGCACTCATCATCGGCTTGGCTCTGTTTATCCCGGCCTTCAACATGGCCCAGCAGTTGGGTGGAGCGACGCTATGGGTCGTCGCCGGGTTCGTCGGGGCAAGTATTCTGGGATTGTGGCTGGTCTTTTCCATCCTCCGCTCCGGGCGGAAGTGAGCGTAGTTTTCTGCATCAACAACGGGATGATGTTCAGGAGGGCTCCGGCAAAGGTGCTGGAGCCCTCCGTCAATGGAAAGTATGCTCGATGTCAAACCAGGAGAATCACATCCATAGATCAGCGTCTGTGCTCCTGGGGATCACAGAGAAGAAGGATATCAGGTCGAATCCGAGCGTAGAGAGTCACCAAGTCCTTTGAGTTGAGAGACAAACGACAATGATACACACAACAACCGCCCGGCCTCGTCAAGACCGGGCGGTTATTGTGCGGTGTTCACACCTTGGCGAACCACTGCTCCTACGTCATCCATAGCT
>JAGHDT010000093.1 GCA_021159805.1 Anaerolineae bacterium | reverse complement strand
TGGGCCGTGACTCGGGTTTCCCGTCGCTTCGCGTAGACAGGAGGCTGTATTCATGACATCGATAGATTGGTTGCTGATTTTCCTCGGAGTCGGTGTGGTTGTCTTCTTCGCTGTGGTGGGTCTGATGCGTGCCCTTTTCACGGCGATCGCTCTTTGGGCTGTGACGCTCGTGAGTGCAGCGACGTACACGGACGTGGCGTTCCGCGTGCAGGCCATCGGCGGATCGAATCCCTCTCTATTCCATGGCATCGTCTTTGATGCCATGTTGGTGATCCTTCTGGTGGTGGGCTATGTTCTGGTCTACGTCGCGTTTCCGGACACGAAACTGCCGAAGCTGGGTATTCTGGACAATCTCTTGGGTATGGTTGTCGGCCTCGTGATTGCCGTGGTCCTGGTGTCCCTGTTGCTGAACAGCATGGGGGCAATGGTGTCGGAACGCTGGGTGACCAATGAGGCCGGATGGGCTTCACTTCGAGCTCAGTACTTTGGCTCAGGACTGCGTCCGTATACGTCATCTGTCTTGAGCGCTTATGGGTGGTTATTCGCACTGTTTTTCCGCGGTCTGCCGCCGGTGCTGTTCCCCCAGTAAGCCTGTATTGGTCTGGGTTGGGAGTGTTGATGAATCGCTATTCGACTGCGCGTCACTGGGCGACGCTGGAGTATCCAGAGATTCTGAAGCGTCTGGCACGCTATGCGGATTTCTCGGGTGGCCAAGCACTTGCACTGGAGCTTGAGCCGGTATTCGATATTCGAGAAGCTACGGAGCGGTTGTCCCTTACCACGGAGGCGCGTGCGCTTCTTAAGGCGCACGCTGATTTCGCGTTGGGCGGCGTGATGGACATCCGTCTGCTGGCCGAACAGGCCAAGCGCGGTGTGACGCTGCAGCCAAGTGGTTTCCTTGAGATACGGAGTACATTGCTGGGCGCAGGGCGCATTCGCAGCACGCTGACCAGACTGGAAACCCAGTTTCCTAGTTTGGCCGATATCGCCTGGCGTATGGAGTCCCTGCCCGGCCTTTCTGACGTTATCGCCAAGGTGCTGGATGATGGCGGCGAGATCCGTGACCATGCCTCGGTTGAGCTGGCGAAGATACGTCGTGAACTGCGCTCGGCCCAAGACCGGGTGCAGGATAGACTCCGCCGGATTATCGGTTCGTCGCAAGTGGCGCCCTACTTGCAGGAGGCCCTGATCACGCGGCGCGATGGGCGCTACGTGATCCCGGTCCAGGCTAACTTCAAGGCCCACATCAGCGGCATCGTTCACGATCGCTCGTCAAGCGGGGCGACGTTGTTCATGGAGCCAGCCCCCGTCATTGAGCTTAACAATGCGCTGCGTGAGCTGCGATTGGCGGAGGAAGAGGAGATTATCCGTCTGCTGCGCGAACTCACCGCGAGAGTTGGCGCGGCTGCTGATGAGATAACCCACACGCTGGCGGCGCTGGCTGAGCTGGACCTGAATCTGGCCAGGGCTCGCTACGCAGAGGTGAGTTTTGCCACGGCGCCGGAGTTGGTGCCGATTCCCGTGATACCGCCGGCGTCTGAGAACGGCAATCTGCATCCCGGCACGGTCGTGCGTCTGCTTGGCGCTCGCCACCCGCTGATAGACTCGGAGAAGGTTGTACCGGTCAACATCGATGTGAGCGGGGACACGCACGTCCTGGTGATCACCGGGCCTAACACTGGGGGGAAGACTGTATCGCTGAAGACGATAGGTCTGCTGACCCTGATGGCGTTCGCCGGCATGCATATTCCGGTCGACGAGGGGTCGCAGTTGTCATGTTTCGACCGCGTCGTCGCGGATATCGGGGATGAGCAGTCCATCGAGCAAAGCCTCTCGACGTTTTCGTCGCATCTGACCAACATTCTGTCGTTCCTGGATGATGTGGATCACCGCTCCCTGGTGCTGGTCGATGAGCTGGGCGCTGGGACGGATCCTGCCGAAGGCGCGGCATTGGCGCGCGCGCTGCTGGAAGCCCTGCGTCAACGGCGGTGCATGGTGATGGTGGCAACGCACTTCCCCGAGCTCAAGCTGTATGCCCATAACACACCTGGCGTGCGTAATGCCTCAATGGAGTTCGATGTAGAGACGTTGGCGCCCACCTACCGGCTGAATATCGGGCTTCCGGGACGCTCCAATGCCTTCGCCATCGCACGGCGGTTGGGCATGCCCGAGTCGATCGTCAAGCAGGCTCAGGGGATGATCTCCGGCGAGGAGCTGCGGGCCGAGGATATGCTCAATGACCTTCACACATTGCGCATTCAGGAAGTGGAGGCGCGCGACGAGGCGCGGCAGGCGCGGATGGAGGCAGATACACTGAGACGCGAGCTGCGTGAGCGGCTGGCCGGTATCGAGCAAGAGCGGCGTGCTCTGCTGAACGAGGCGCAGGAGCAGGCTGAGGCCCAGATCGTGACGCTGCGCTCGGAGTTGCGCTCGCTGCGCACCAAGATGATGCTGACTCCTATGAGTGGGGCAAAAGCGGCGCTGGACGACGTTGAGGAAGCGTTGGGCGATGTTGATCCTGCTATCGCCCTGCCCGAGCCATTGGTGGCGGATCTGTTGGCTGAACCTGAGGATGTCCCTGAGCTTGCCTTGGCTGCCGGAGACACGGTGAAGTTGCTCTCTTTCGGTGTCCAGGGAACAGTCCTGGCGATCGATGGGGATGAGATCGCGGTGCAGGCCGGTGCTATTCGCACCCGTGTTGGGAGAAATGATATAGAAATCATCCGGCACGTCGAGACGTCCAAGGCAGCATTTGAGGGATTGTCACTGCCGCGCCGGGCGGCCTCGCCGGGCGTTCAGATCGACTTGCGCGGACAACGCGTCGACGATGCTCTGCATGAACTGGACCGTTACCTGGATGAGGCTGCGATGGCCTTTCTGCCGTGGGTTCGTGTGGTCCACGGCAAGGGCACCGGTAAGCTGCGTCGTGAGGTCCGGCGTTATCTGGACACGCATCCATTGGTGTCGTCCCACGAAGTCGCTCCGCTCAATGAGGGTGGGGAGGGGGCAACCGTTGCTCGCCTGGTGAGCGCACGTTAGGTGCTGAGCCTCTGTACGTATGTAGAAGGGCCGAGCGTCATCAAGACGCCCGGCCCTTGCCCTCACAATGAGATAGGATGACGGTAGCCGTCAGCTACGTCTCCTTCTTGCTTTTGTCGCTAGTCTTGGACTCTGAAACAGCCGACGTTGTCGCGCTCTCCTTTGTCTCTGGGGAGCCGGAGCTTTCTTTGCCTTCTTTGCTCTCTTTGTCTTTACGATTGCCTGGGATTGCTGTGGAGGACTTCGAACGGTTGTCCGTCACGTAGAAACCGGAACCTTTGAAGATAATTCCCGCGGGTTGGATCAACCGCACGACAGTCCCGCCGCATTCTGGGCAAATCTTCACAGGGTCGTCGCTGAAGTGTTGGCGTCGCTCAAAGCGTAGTCCACATTCTTCACACTTGTATTCGTACAGTGGCATACTGCTTACCTCCCGGAAACTGACTGTACCATTATAGTTCGTTTGCTATGGATGACAAGGTCAGGCGATGACCTGCCCCTATGTCAGACGGCTCCTGAGATCAGCAAAGATGCCGTCGAACATCTCGATTGTCAGCCTTCCGGTCTGAGTGTTCTGACGGCTGGGATGATAGGAGGCGACCATCCTGGGGATGGGACCGGGGATGGCGCACTCCATCCCGTGAGCGAATTTCATCTTGGGTACGTCGTGACCGACCTCTCTCAAGAGCCTCCGGTATCCGTCGAAGGCGACCTTCCCCAGCACTACGACCACCTCCAGCCGGGAGAGGAGCACGATCTCGCGCATCAGAAAAGGCCGGCAGTTGGCCAGCTCCT
>JAGHDT010000149.1 GCA_021159805.1 Anaerolineae bacterium | reverse complement strand
CTATCAGCCGTGGCCAGCGCTGCCCCGGCGAAAAGGCGAGGCGCCAGGCGGCGTAGAGACCGGTGGCGCCCGCGGTGAAGAGCGCGGCCTGATAGTGGCCGGTGAGGATCACGCAGGCGAAGACCAAGCTGGGCCACAGCCGGAGCCTGGTCTGATCCACCAATGTGTCGATGGCCAGCAGCGCCCACGGCAGCCAGGCCATGGCATCGTTCATCTGCGGATGGCCGAGGTGGGTGATGAAAGGGTCCGAGAGCATATAGGCTGTGGCCCCTACCAGGGCTGAGCTGGCGTGCAGGCGCCACAGGGACGAACGGCGCAGGTAGGTATAGACGCCGGTACCAGCCAGAACGAGAGGCAGCATGCCCCGGGCGAGGATTGCCCAGCGCGATCCGGTGCCCACGACAAAGAGCCACCAATTGAGCGGGTTCAACAGGCCGTACTGCGGTTCGGCGATGATCGGATCGCCGGCCATCATCTGGGTGGACCAGAGCGGCAGGATGCCGCGTCTGACGAACCGGGCGACGTACGACCAGACCGGCAGCAGCTGTCCCCAGAGGTCGCCGCCGCCAATGGGGAAGGTGTATCCCAGCAACCAGACAGGCCAGAAGAAGATCAGCACGATGGCGGTCAGCAACAGGTAGGGCGCTGCCGCGCGTACGAGTGCCGGGTAGCGCGGGAATTCCCTCAGCCGCCGTGCCAAGGTCCGGTGGTATCCAGGGCTCTCTGTTCTATTCAAGGGAGTATCTCGGTTATTAGCCGACGCCGAGCCGGCGTCAGTCCTGTACTCGGAGCGTGGTCAGCTCGATGGCCTTCGAGGGCATGCCCTCGCGGCTCTGCGAGACCGGCAGGTGCTCCAGTTCGCCCTCGGGGGTCGGCCGGTAGAGCGCCAGTCGGAGCTTGTAGGCGCCGGGCGGCGTGTTCGGGGCGATCGTGAGCACCCGGGATTCCGTGATCAGCTCACCCGGCTGCCACGACGTGGTCGGGCGCTGTCCGTCCAGGGGCCACGCGTCTGACTGACCGGCCTTGTTCCATTGATCGTCGATGAGCTGGACCGAGACCGTGTAGTCGTGCTCAATGGGCGCAGTGCACAGCCAGTTCAGGGTGATCTCAACCTGTGTGCCAGGTGTGAGAACCAGGTCGCTGATGTCGTAGCTCTGTAGCACAATTCCCTCGCCGAAGCGAAGTTCGACCTTGTTGGCGACGTCGCCGGCGCTGACCAGGGCCACCTGGCCAAAGCGGATGCTGTCTTCTCCGTCATCCGTGCCAGGCTGACTCGGTGTCACGCGCACTCCCGTTGCTGTCTCATAGACCCCGACCGAGAGTGTCAGCGCATCGGGTGTATAGGCGGTGTGCGGTATCTGCAGCACGTGGCGTTCGCGCCACGTGCGTCCCGGTTCAAGCTGCGTGGTCGGCAAGAGGCCGTGACCTGGGAAGGTGTCCCGTTGTGCGATGATGCGATCCCCCTGGCCCAATGCATGGATGAAGAGTGAGTGGTAGCTAGTCGTGGCGCCCAGGGATCTCCACACCAGTTCGAGTTCCAGGATGCCGTCGGGGGAGGTCTGTTTGGTGACCAGCCGGTAGCCAACGAGTTCGAGGACGTCGCCAAATCGCGCGTTCACGGCGTCGTAGCCTGCCGGGACGCTGTCCGCTGCGGTAGTTTTGGGCGCGCGGTAGGCCGGCAAGATCCAGACGGGAAGGGCAACCAGCGTCAGTGCAAAGAGCAAGAGCCCGAGCGCAGCGCCGGGAAAGACTCGGATGGTCGTTCGATTGCGTGGCACCCAGGCATTGAGACCCAGCACAAGTGCTAGCGACCACAGAGGAATGGCCGGGAAGATCAACCGCCCCTGAGAGGACCACGTGACGGCCGCCCAGCGTATCCAGGAGATGAAGATAGCCGCTGGCCAGGCCCAGGCCAGCGCGTGGGCCGCGGTCATCGGCGTCCAGGCGAGGGGCCAGATTCGGCTGACCAGCGGGCTGTGCGGCTGGTCGGCGGATGTGATGCCGGCTCCTGTCCTGCCGCTGCCCGCGAGCCATTGGCCCAATCGTAGCACCAGGCCTGCTGCGGCGATGACCGCAAGGGTGTTGAGCAGGGCGAAGGCCCAACCGGGCAGCGGTACATTGAGCCCGCCGAAGTTCCCCCAGTAGCCTGCGGCGAATGCCATCCTTTCGGCCCAGAGCTGGCCGAGGCCGGCCGGCACATCGCGCGTGCCCAGGACGGCGCCAAATGCATTCCAACCGAGCGAGTCGCCGTAGAGGCGCAGGTTTCTGGCGTACCACCAGCCGGAGATCGCCACGATGGGGACCGCCACCAGGGCGGCGTGCTGCAGCGCGAATGTGATGCGGTGTCGCCACGAGGCAGGGCCAGGCATCCGCCAAGTCTCCCAGGCGATGGTTGCTGCGACGAAGGGGAGCAGGACGATGCCGCTGGTCTTGGTGAGCATCGCGAGCCCGACCACGCAGCCGAGACCGATGCTGGAACGGTATGAGGCAAGGGGGGCGCTAGCGGCTCTTACACGGCGGAGCATCAGCAACAAAGCCCAGCTGCACAGCGGGATGATCAGGTTGTCGTTGTTGACCGAGCTACTGATGAAGAGGTACATCGGTGTGAATGCGTGGACCGCAGCGGAAGCCAGCGGGATCCAGGGCGCCTCTGGATAGAGCTCATGGATCAAGGCCCACGTGAGAAACACCGCCCACGTCCCCAGCAGCACGGATAGAAAGCGCACCACGTGTACTGCGAGCACGGTGCCCGACCAGGGAAAGCGCTCGACCGATGGATTGTGGATCACGAGATTGGCGTTGTCCAATTCCGGCGCGATCTCCCCGGCGCGTGCGTGGGGGTTGGTCTGCCGCACCGTGGGCATATCCGTGGTG
>JAGHDT010000602.1 GCA_021159805.1 Anaerolineae bacterium | reverse complement strand
TCGAGGCGCTGATCCGCTACCTGCGTCGGGACGAGGTCGCCGTGCGCCTCTACCGGCAGGGCTTTCTGCACGCCAAGGCCTATCTCTGCTTCGCCGATCGCCACCCCGGCGACCGCTTCGTGCCAGTGGCAGGTATCGTCGGCTCCGGCAACTTCACCCGCGCCGGCCTGACCACCAACCAAGAGCTCCTCCTGACCCACAAGACCACCATCCCGCTCGCAGAGGCCGACGACGCGGAGGCGCAAGCCGCCATCGCGCCGCTCCTCGCCAAACACCAAAGACCTTTGGGGTTTCCTGCTCAACAAGCCTCCCTGTCCACAGGAAAACCCCAAAGGTCTCCGACGGAGGCGCCGGCCAGCAACCAAAGGTCTCCCGCGGACGCGACCGACGACCGCCAAGCCATCAAGAGCGAGGTCGGCGCGCGGGCCATCCTGGAGCTCCTCGCCTGGTATGAGACCCGATGGGCTGAGGCCGATGATTTCAAGCAGGATCTCATCGACTTGCTCAACGAGTCCAAGTTCGGCGCTCGCGAGTACACACCCTACGAGATCTACCTCAAGACGCTCTACACCTACTTCCGCGACGAGCTGCAAGGCGAGGGGCTCCCCCTGCCGGGCACGCGCTCGGCTGTTGAGCTGACGCGCTTCCAGGAGGATGCAGTCAAGCGAGCGCGCCGCATCCTGGCCCGCTACGACGGCGTGATGATCGCCGACTCCGTGGGCCTGGGCAAGACCTGGATCGGAAAGAAGTTGCTGGAGGACACAGCCTACCACCGCCGCCAGAAGGCGCTGGTCATCTGCCCCGCCTCGCTCCGCGAGATGTGGCGCGGCGAGCTGCTGGAGGCCACCATCTCAGCCGACATTCTCTCACAGGAGATGCTGGGGCGCGACACCGTGGCGCTCCGGCCCTATATGGACGCCGACGTCATCCTGATCGACGAGTCCCACAACTTCCGCAATCATCGTACCAACCGCTACGACAACCTGGAGCGCCTCATCGGGGCCAACGGCGGGCGCGGTCGGGACGGCGAGCGCAAGAAGATTATCCTGCTCACAGCCACGCCGATCAACAACACCATCTTCGATCTCTACAACCAGATTATGCTCTTCGCCCAGGGCGACCGTGCCTATTTCGCTGGCGCCGGTATCGGCGATCTTCGACGCTTCTTCCTGGACGCCCGCCGCCGGGCCGATGGCGATGGCGTCTCGATGGGCGAGACGGCGGCGCTCTTTAACCTGCTGGAGGAGGTCGTCATCCGCCGCACACGGCCCTTCATCCGCGAAGCCTATCCCAAAGCCACCATCCGGGGGAAAGTGATCCAATGGCCCACGCGCAGGCTGCGAAGGGTGAGCTACGACCTGGAGTCCACCTATGCCGGGATCTACCAGGCGGTGGTCACCGGGATCGAAAGCCTCCACCTCACCCCCTACAACCTCGAGGCGTACAAGCGCTCCGGTCTGAAGCGCGACGAGATGGAACTCGGACGCCAGTCCGCGCTCGTCGGAATCTTCAAGACGCGCTTCCTCAAACGCTTTGAGTCCAGCGTCGAGGCTTTCCGGATCAGTATCCGCCGGGCACTAGCCTTCCTCAAGACCTTCCGTGGCCTCCTGGAACAGGGCCGGCTGCTGGACAGCGCGACCTTCCAGCACGCGCTTCGTTATCTGGAGCTTGAGGGCGACGACCTCGCGAGGGAACTCGACCTCTCCTCGGACCAGGCACAGGCGCTCAACGACCGGGACGAGACCCGTGATCTGCTCGAGGCGCTCCCCGAGCTCGACGCGGCCCAATACGATCTCGACCAGATCCAACAGGACCTTGCGGCGGATATCGCCGCCCTGACCCGCATCTGGGAGCGGATCGCGGCTATCACGCCGGACAAAGACGCCAAGCTAGCGCGCATCAAGCAGCTTCTGAGCGAGGACCTGCGCGGGCAGAAGGTCTTGGTCTTCACCTATTACAAAGACACCGCGCGGTACCTCACCCGCGCACTGGTCGAGGACCCCGCCTTCCTGGCTGCGGCGGGAGAGCCTCGCATCGCCCGGATAGACGGCGATGTCGCGCCTCAGGATCGCGAGCCGCGCGTGGCCCGCTTCGCCCCCATCGCCAACGACCAGCCCGAGTTAGCCGGTACCAACCGGGAGATTGACGTTCTGATCTCCACCGACGTCCTGAGCGAAGGTCAAAACCTGCAGGACTGCGGGCATCTCGTGAACTACGACCTGCACTGGAATCCCACCCGGATGATCCAGCGCGCCGGGCGCATCGACCGCATCGGCTCGGCTTTCGACACACTGTGGATCACCAACGTTTTTCCCGAAGAGGGGCTTGAGCGGCTGCTCGGCCTGGTCCAGCGCCTGAACCGCAAGTTGGAGCAGATTGATCAGGCCGGCCTGCTCGACACCAGCGTGCTCGGCGAGATCGTCCACCCCCGCAACTTCAACACCTTGCAGCGCATCGCCGCCGAGGACGACACGGTCCTCACCGAACTAGAAGCCCGGACCGACCTGGTTAGCAACGAGTTTCTGCTGCTGGCCCTGCAAGAGACGCTGGCGCGGGGCAACATCGATCTGGCCAACCTGCCCGACGGCATTCACTCGGGCCGTGCCTGTGAGGGATATCGCGGGCTCTTCTTCTACCTCACCGCGCCGGCAGAGGCTCCCAGCGCGGGCGAACGCCACTTCTGGCGCTATTACGATCTGAACACGGACCGGATTCTCGACAACCGGTACGAGATCGCGACCCTGATTCGCTGTGGCGAGGACGAGCCCCGGGTGATTGGCCAAGCGGACGTCTTTGAGATTCAGGAGCGCATCATTAACCACATCTTGCGCAGTGTGCAGCACCAGCAGGCCGTTGCCGCCGCCCCGAAGATCCTGGACCCGCTGCAGCAGACAGTCGCCACAGTTCTGCAGCAGCAGCGCAGCAACCCCGCGGTCACCTGGCGCGAGGTGAAGCGTGGGCTCAAGGCCCTGCGCGCCCCGCTCTCAGGCGCCTACCTACGGGACCTGCGCGACGCCTACAAGGCCTATCAGAAGGATGGTGACATCGGGGCGCTGCTCAAAACGGTGCAGAACCTGCATGGCAACGCCAAGACGGAGCCAACGCCGCCGAGCGACGCTCCCCACCCCATCACGCGCGAGGATCTCCACCTTGTCTGCTGGGAATATGTCTGGTCGTGAAGACATATATGCCTTCAGTTGGTGGGCATAGAAGACATATCCAGTCTTGATAAGAACGAATTGCGAACTCGTCGCGGCAGCAACTGTGCCGTGAAGATGCTCTCCAGTTCGGAATCGATGGCTTCAGATTCAGGGAATCAGGCGACCCCCATGGTGTAGCTCTGGCTTTGGTCAAGAGGACCAAAGGCGTCGCTGGCGAAGGTGACACCAGCCCAGGTGCCAGACGGCCAGAGGTTTTCCGTATCTTCCGTGAGATTGCACCAACTCGTGCGGATTTCTCTGACGCGAGTGCCCCGTCCCCATCCCAGTACAATTTGCCCGCCCTCCGTCCTTGAATCCTCCTCCCATCTCCTGTGTAATAGAGCAAATCACCCATTCCAGGAAGCTCCCCGCGGCAGCCGCTCCAACGCGCAGCGCACCACCCCGGCGTCACCGGCATTCAGCTACCCGACGCCCAACCCTGAAGGGGGGGGGCAAATTACGAAACAAACCCATTTTCCGGAGCCTCCCAGATGGCTCCTTCCCCGAGTCTGTCCGGTACAGCTATGCCAAAGCGGCTACGGGTTTCTCACACACCGGAACCCCAAGTACGCCGGACCGAATTGCTTCGATCTCGACCACACCTTGCCATCATAGACGATCATGTAGGCGTGTTCTTCATCTACCTCTGTCGCCGTCCACCAGTAGATCACCTGCGAGTGCACATTCCACAGCGGCGACTCCTTGTCAGGGGTCGTTCCGTAGGTAGCCTTGGCCGATTCTGCATCCCATACCCCGCCGCTGTTCTGCCCGTGGCGGGCCATGGAACGCACGGCTTCATCCGCCGTCGGCAATCGCCAGATGTGCTGTGGTGCAGTGGCGGGAGTAAGCCCATCTTCGCTGAGATACTGGCACACCTGCTGCGCTTGATGCCAGTCTGCCCCTGCGCGCGGCCATCCTGGTCCATCGGGGGCCCAGATGAGGCCCGCCCCGTTTCCGTGCACCAATCGGGCTTGCAGATTGCCGTCATCAATGCGCTGGCACACTCGGAGGACGGGTGCTATGCCGAATATGGTGAGGGTCAGCACGGGAAGTCCAGCAGCCAGGGAGACGGCGAGCTTGCGTGGTTGGGGACGACCGAACCAATGGAGCGCACCAAGCCCTATCAGCGGCACGATGAGCAAGAACGTGGCTGCGTTGGCGAACGCTTGGAAGAACCATGCAGCGAGCACGGCGAAGATCACATGCATGCCGCCGCCAAACCGGGGCCAGAGAACCGAAATGAGTGTGACTCCCATAAAGATGAGCATCGGGCTGAGGTACTGCACGAACATCAATCCCACATTCGACTGCAAGGATTCGTAGTACCAACCTTCGTGGAAGTTCTCGATGATGCCCCAAAATGCCCAAACGCAGGTGATGGTGATCGACAGACCCACCGCGACCCACCCTACAGTCTGGCGCTTGTCATGTTTTTTCATGGTGATTCTCCCTTGGCGCGTGCTCTTGGCGATTCGTGTCAAGAACGAAGACTGATCAACGCCACTCCCAAGATGCAGAACGCGATGCCGATGGCATTGATAAGTCTCACCTTCTCGCCCAACAGCATCACACCTAACCCGACGAGAACAAGGTTTCCAGTTCCGAGATCCCAATCATTCAATCATTATCGACACATATGACCGAAATCAGCGGCAAGCCCAGGGCGTAGAGCCGGCGCAGCAGACCGTGCAGAGCAGCCTGGTCCAGGGCGCCGGTCAGGATGGTGACTGGCGGACCATCGCCCTCGCTTTCGAACGTAGTCGCCATTCCCCCCACCCAGTCTGGCCAACTCCCTCCCAGCTCTCCCGGCACTTTGATCTGGTAGATGGCCGGCCGGTCCAGAGTCAGCTTGTGTTTGAGTCCCTTCATTCGTTGTCTCCTACACCTGCAGCGTAACCGCAAGGTGAGATGTATGTCAAGCCCCCAAACGGTCCTTCAGGGGGATGTAGTGGCCCTTCTTCGAGACCCGTCTGCCGATACCTTTCGATAATGTATACGTCCGGCTCAAAAGCCATATCCGGTAGCGGCCCCGAAAGGAGAACCCAGGCCAGGGCCTCAATGTCATCGGCAGCACATGGAACCCTCAACTGTTTTGCCCTTTTCGTGGTTCAT
>JAGHDT010000470.1 GCA_021159805.1 Anaerolineae bacterium | reverse complement strand
CCGTCGGCGCTCTACTGATGGGCGCCGCTATCTGGCACGCTGGGCGTGGCGTGCAGCACACGCGTTACCGCCGCCCGGTATGGCATCCGATGGATTCCGCTGTGGTGGTGGCCTGTGGCATTGCTGTGGTCCCTTTCCTGATCTGGGCGGAGTCGCGGGCCTATTCTCCTTATCCGGCTCTAGCCTGGCCTCTGTTTGATCTGCGCCTGGGAGGCGGCCTCCTCGGGTTCATGGCGCCCGCCTTCGCCAGGCGTTTCTCGGAGCAGTCCGATGATCACATTTGACCACGTCAGCTTCAGCTACCCCGAGGTGGCGCTGCCGGCATTGCATGAGGTGACCTTGACGCTGCTGGAGTCCTCATTTACGCTGATCAGCGGTCCCTCCGGCGCCGGGAAGACCACGTTGCTCCGCTGCTTGAATGGCCTGGTCCCGCATTTCAGCGGGGGCGTATTGACCGGGCGGATTCGCGTCAGCGATCTCGATCCTGTTGCTTTGGGTCCTGAGGTGATGTGTCGTCACGTGGGTTTTGTCTTCCAGGACCCGGAGACGCAGTTCGTGATGGACTATGTAGAGGATGAACTGGCGTTCGCGCTTGAGAACGCTGCGATGTCGCGGGCGGAGATGCGATCGCGGGTAGGCGAGGTGATCGAGCTGCTGGATCTTGGCCCCCTGCGGCACCGCTCCCTGGCGACGCTGTCCGGCGGGGAGAAACAGCGGATCGCGATTGCTGCTGCGCTGGCTTTCCGGCCGCGGGTTCTGGTGTTGGATGAGCCCACGTCGCAGCTCGATCCCCGATCCGCGCGCGAGGTGCTTGAGGCGTTGGGGCGTCTCAACCGGGATCTTGGCCTGACCGTGATCCTGGCGGAGCATCGCCTGGAGCGCGTGCTCCCCTTTGCCGACCGGCTTGTCTATCTGCCGGCAGCTGAGGCCCCGGTTGTGGACGGTGTGCCGGATGAGGTTCTGGGACAGATCGACCTGGTGCCGCCTGTCACGACGTTGGGCAAGGCCCTGGGCTGGTCACCGCTCCCAGTGACCGTGGCTGAGGGGCGGCGTTTCTGTGAGGGTATCTCTGTGCAGGGAGCAGAAGGGCCCCAACCTCTACCCGAGTCTGCTCGGGCCGAGATCAGGCGAAAGGCTTTGGGCCCGCAGAGGGGATCGCAATCCCCGGCTGGGGCCCCTAGGCAGGGCCGTGGGCGTTCAGATGAGGCGGGGCCTACGTTGGTGGCAGAGGGGCTGTCGGTGGCTTATGACGGCAAACCGGTTCTGACGGATGTGAGCCTGTCCCTGTACCCAGGCCAGGTGACCGCCCTGCTGGGACGAAATGGTGCGGGCAAGAGCACTTTGCTGAAGGCGTTGGTGGGATTGGTGCCACACCAGGACGGCTCGGTATGGCTGTCCGGCCGTGAGACCAGCGGTATGGCCGTGGCCGATGTCTGCCGTGAGGTAGCTTATCTTCCGCAAGATCCCAATGCGCTGCTCTTCGCCGAGACCGTGCTGGAGGAGCTTCATATCACGCTGCGTAACCACGGTGTGACGGTGGCTGAGGTCGAGCCGGCGCCCGAAGCTCTGCTGGAGACTCTGGGGTTGCTCCACAAAGTGACAGCTTATCCTCGAGATCTGAGTGTGGGGGAGCGCCAACGAGCTGCCCTGGCAGCGATCTTGGTCACACAGCCGAGCACGGTGCTGCTGGACGAGCCCACACGCGGGCTTGATTATGATGCCAAAGATCGCTTACTGGCGCTGATGCATAGGTGGCGGGTGGAGCAGCGCGCTGTACTCTTGGTCACCCACGATGTGGAGCTGGTAGCTGAGGCTGCGGACCGGGTCGTGATCTTGGATGGGGGAGGCATCGCAGCCGAGGGCTCCCCGGCGGAGCTTCTTGGCGCGCCGGTATTCGGCGATTCAGAGGCGGCGAACCCTTTTATGCCGCAGATGGCACGCCTCTTCCCGGGAAGCGGCTGGTTGACGGTGGCCAATGTGCTGTCTGAACTCCGCTCCTCTCCGGTTCTCTCTCCCCCCTCACCCAATCCCGGTGGGGGGGAGAGCTAGAGAGGGGGGGCCGCGTCGGATGCAGGATGGCGCTTCTGAGCGCGCGAGGTCTAGCCTCCGAACCGCTGTCGGGCCGCTTCCTGCGCAGCCTGGGTGACCACGCGCAGCGGCACATGTTGGGCTTCTGCCAGCTTCCGGCAATCATCGTGCTCCGGCGAAGTCTTGACCTCGCCGTGGCCCAGCTGCGCTACCTTCACGTGGATCGTGCCGTAAGCGGTGTCCACGTGCTCGATGGTCCTGGGTAGGGCGTGCCGCTCGACCGTCTGCTCACGAATCCCCAGTGTGCTGGTTTCGCGGAAGAGGATGGTGGTCATCGCGGTCACGTCGCCGGGTTTGCACAGGACCCTGACCAAGGTGGCCGGCCGGTTCTTCTTCATCTGGATCGGCGCGAAGTAGACATCCAGTGCCCCGGCGTCGAAGAGCGCGTCCATCACGTGGTCGTAGGTCTCCGGATTCAGGTCGTCGATGTTGGTCTCTAATACTTTCAGCTGCGCCACGTCCACGCATGAGTGGGTGTGGTGGCTTCCGTGCTCGTGGCTGTGGTGAGGCTCTGGATCATCAGCACCGTGTTCGTGATGGTGCGGTACGGTGGCTGCCGCTTCGGTCTTGTGGCCGTGAGGGTGAGCATGCGCGTGGCCTGAGTCTTCGTGGCTGTGGTGGTCTTGATGCGCAGCCTCTGTCTCATCTTCGTGCTCCTGCCCGCTGGCTTCGTCATGAGGAGCGTGTGGGTGCGGATGTGTGTGCGCGTCGCTATGGCCGTGGGCATGATCGTGACCGTGATCCCCATGTG
>JAGHDT010000262.1 GCA_021159805.1 Anaerolineae bacterium | reverse complement strand
GTGTCAACGGGGAGCGACATGCGCCGGTCCAACACCACAATCGGCACACCGCGCTCCTGTATCAGAGAGACCGTGGTCACGTCCCGGGTGGCCGGCACCAGAAGGAATCCATCCACCTGCTTTTCAAGAAGCAGATTCGCGTATTGGACTTGCTTGGCGTCGGACTCATCAGTGTTGCATAGAATGACGCTGAATCCTGCCTGACTCGCGGCATCTTCCACACCGCGCGCCACCGTCGTCCAGAAAGGATTTGTGATATCGGTGACTATCAGTCCCAGCGTTTGGGTCTGCTTGGACCGCAGACCACGCGCCAGGCGATTGGGCGTATACCGCAATTCGTCAATCGCACGCCTGACGCGAACCCGGGTCTCCTCGCTCACATAACCTGATTCGTTGATCACCCGTGAGACCGTCGCTGGAGCAACACCGGCACGTTCGGCAACATCGTAGATCGTGGGCATAATATCTCCTGCGACAGGATGAAATCGGTTTCATATGAAATCGATTTCATCCTACAATGAAACGAGAGAGTTGTCAAGCTTTCGAGAGAGAAATGCCGGAAATTGACAGAATCGCCATCCCTCCTACGATAGAGAGCGGCGCCACCAAACTCACCTGCGCCCCACCCTGATAACGGAGACCCAATGCAGAACGTTCACACCCACGTCTGGAACCCGGCACTGCACTTCAATCCGGCCACGGCGCGCGAGGTCCATGATGCCTACGGCATTCTCTGATCGTCCGGGGCGAAACGACGCCCAGACAGGCATAGGGGACGCCCTCATCCTCGGCCTCCTGACACTGGCCGTCTACACCCGGACACTCGCCCCCGACATGCTCTATGGCGATAGTGCGGAGTTCCAGACGCTGGCCTACACCCTGAGCACGACGCACTCCACCGGGTATCCGGTCAACCTGCTTATGGCGCGGCTGGTTGGCTTTCTGCCGCTCCGCACGCCGGCGTGGCGCATCAGCTTCTTCTCCGCTCTCGGCGCCGCCGTGGCCGTAGCCGGGACATATCTCGCCATCCACAGATTAACTGTGAGCCGCGTCGGCGCCCTGTTGGGGAGCGCAGCCCTGGCTCTCTCCCACACCTTCTGGTCGCAGGCAGTGATCGCAGAAGTCTACACCCCGGCGGCGGCCTGCACTATCGTCTGCATTCTGCTCCTATGGGATTGGCAAGCTGGGGGAGTGCAACACCGCGCAGCCCTTTTCTACGCTACGCTTCTTATGGGACTGGGGCTCGGCATCCACGCGTCCGTTGGGCTGCTGATCCCCGTGGCCGGCGCCTTCATTGTCTTCACCCTGTGGCAGGAGTCAGACAGACCGCGGGACCGTTGGCAGGCTACAGGCATAGCCGCCGGCGGTGGAGTGCTCGGGATCGTCATTTTCGTACTTGCCTTCATACTCATCGATCGTCACGGTCCCGCAAGCAGCTTCATCAATGTCACCCTGATACCCTCCCGATCCATCTGGAACCTATCAGCTCAGGCCCTGACGCGTCCGGAGGTACGGTTGTGGGCCACCGTGACAGCTCTTCAGTGGGGGGACGCTATGTTCTCCGGCGGTATCGCCGCCACGATGGCTGCCCTGGGCAGGTACGGCGCGCGGCTCTTTGCGACCGAGTTCTCGCCGCTGACACTGCTCTGCGCAGCCGTGGGCTTTCCACTCGCAATGAAGGCTGATCGAGAACGAGGCTGGTTTCTGCTGGGCGCCTTCGCTGTCAGCCTCATCATCGTCGCCAACTATCACCCAGGCGACTGGTACGTCTTCTTCTTGCCGGCCCATCTGCTGGTCGCCGTGGCTGCCGGCGTGGCAATTGCGCGCGGGGTCACTTTGCTTGACGAAGAGGATATCTCCAAATAATCCCATAGGAGGATGACCACATGACACAGACACCGTTCACAAGAGACCTGGGCCGGTCCGGTATCGAGATCAGCGCGATGGGCCTCGGCTGCTGGGCCATCGGCGGTCCGTTTTGGCGTGGCGATGTGCCCGTAGGTTGGGGCGACGTCGACGACAACGAGTCCATCGCCGCGATCCACAAAGCCCTCGACCTCGGCGTCACCTTCTTCGACACCGCCGACGTCTACGGCACCGGCCACAGCGAGGAGGTGCTGGCGCGTGCGCTGGCGGGTCACCGCAGTGACGTCGTGATCGCGACCAAGTTCAGCAACGTCTTCGACGAGGCCACGCGCCAGATCATCGGGGCCGACGCCTCACCGGCCTACATCCGCAGAGCGTGCGCGGCCTCCCTGAAACGCCTCAACACCGACTACATCGACCTCTATCAGCTCCACAACGGCGGACTGTCTCTGGAAGAAGCTGTCGGCGTACGGGAGACGTTGGAGGCCCTGATGAGCGAGGGCAAGATCCGGACCTACGGCTGGAGCACGGATGACCCGGAACGTGCCGCGTTCTTCGCAGAGGGTCCCAACTGCGCCAGCGTGCAGAATCAGATGAATGTCTTCTCAGACGCACCGGAGATGATCGCCGTCTGCGAGAAGTTCAACCTGGCCAGCATCAACCGCGGACCATTGGCTATGGGACTGCTGTCCGGGAAATACAAAGCCGACTCCGAGCTGGCGGGCAATGACGTGCGCGGCGAGAATGCACCTTCCTGGATGCAGTATTTCAAAGAAGGAAAACCCAACCCTCTCTTCCTGGAGAAGTTGGCTGCCATCCGCGAGATCTTGACCGCCGATGAACGGAGCTTGGTTCAGGGCGCCCTGGGCTGGCTCTGGGCGCGCAGCTCTAAGACGGTGCCAATCCCCGGCTTCCGCACCGCGGCACAGGTGGAGGAGAATGCCAAGGCGATGTCGTTTGGGCCACTCGATGAGGCGCAGTTGCAGGAGATCGATCTCCTGCTGGATCGCGCGTAGTAGGATCGCAGAGAGGTGAACTAGTATGCAACGAGAATCATTGGACCGAGGTTGGCGCTTCCACCTGGGCGATCCTCCCGGCGTCCCATACGGCACACCGGACGACACGGACTGGCGTGTTGTGGATCTACCTCACGACTGGAGCATCGAGCTGAACCGTACCGCCGATGCCCCCAGCGGCGATAATGGCGGCTACTTCCAGATGGGCCGCGGATGGTATCGCAGGACCTTCGCGGTGCCGGAAAACTGGATAGACCGAAGCGTATTCGTCCAATTCGAGGGTATCTACCAGAACGCCGAGATCTGGATCAACGAGGATTTCGTCGCACGCCACCCCTACGGCTACACGAGCTTCAACCTGGATATCACGCCGTACGTCACGATCGGCCCGGATAACGTGCTGACGGTCAAAGTGGACAACGCCGCCCAGAAGAACAGCCGTTGGTACTCCGGCTCGGGCATCTACCGCCACGTCTGGCTGCTGGCCGCGGAACCTGTGCACGTGGCCCACTGGGGCATCTGCATCACAACCCCACAGGTCTCGACAGCCGAGGCCACCGTGGAGATCGCCACCACCCTCAACAACGATGAAACCACTGCTGCCAGAATAGCGGTGCGTTCTTACATCCTGACACAGGACGGCGCAACATTAGCCGGCACAGGAATCCCTCTGACCATCCCTGGCGGCCAAAGCCAGGTCTGTTCACAGCGCCTGACCGTCGCAAACCCGCGCCTCTGGTCGTGCGAGTCGCCCTATCTCTACCGGATCGAAACCGACGTCCTCGTCGATGGTGCAGTTG
>JAGHDT010000599.1 GCA_021159805.1 Anaerolineae bacterium | reverse complement strand
GCCAGACCACGAAGTTGAGGAAAACACGGACGCTATTGAACCCCAGATCCGCAGCCCAGCCCAGTTCGCGGCGCATCGTCTCTGCATCGAAGGATTCACGCTGCCACATCGCCACATCGTTGATGGCCGTACTCGGCACGAAATTGCAGCCCACCGACCAAGGGTGTGCCTCGAGCCAACGCCACGCCCTCTCTGCAGTCCAGCGTCTGCCGGAGCTGTTCATCGATTGCATTTCAGGCTCGTACTCTCTCATCAGGACAGTTCTGTCGCCCGCCAGCAGTACTCCTCGAACAGGCCAACGTAGACACGGTAGTTCTCCAACGACACGCCCGGAGGGGTCTGATGGTCCACCGAGGGGATATAGCCTCCCGCTCGCATCACGGGCAGCAGCCGCTCGAACTCAGACCGCATTGCCGCTTCGCCTCTGGACATCACCATCTTGTCGTAGGCGCCCATCATCAGAAAGCCGGGGTACAGTTTCCGGATCCTGGCAATGTCGACCCCGGCCTGGCGTTCCAGCGGGTAGACGCCCTCGATGCCGGCCTCCAGCATCCACGGGATCATCTTGGTGATATCCCCATCGCTATCGATCAACACCCGCACGCCGAACTTCTTGATGTACGGGATCACCCGCTGGTAGTAGGGCATCAAGAACTTCGAGAACATCCGCTTCGAGAGCATCGGCCCGTGATTGTAGGACATATCCTCTGCAAAGCCCACCATGTCCGGCTTGAGCACCGGGAAGAGCTGGTCGACAACACGGATGTTGAAGTCGGCCAGGTCGCTGTTGATACGGTGCATCAGGTCCGGCTTGTCGTAGAAGGCGTAGAAGTGCGGTTCGATGCCCAGCAGCACGCGCGGGAACCAGAAGAACCCATCCAACCAGAGACGGATGATAATACCCCCGCGATCGTGTTGCGCCTTGAGGAGTTGAGCGCGCTTGATAGCCCGGTCGATGATCGAATCGGTGTAGAGATACGGTCTGACGGCCTCGTACTCGGCCATATCGTTGATGATCGGCGCGCCGTGCGCCGGTGCGCCGGGACAGTCGGCGGATCGTGCGCCCGCGTTGATCATCAGCATAGGATCGAGGCCGAAGTAGCCCAGGGACGTCTCCAGTCCCATGCCTGCCGGCAACCCCTCTTCCTCCCAGCGTGAGATCGTCTGATCCCACCAGGCCGCCCACTCCACCATCGGCAGCCGATCAGCCGGCTGCCGGAAGCTCAGCACGTCCAGAAAACGCTCCCTCGGTGTCGACATAGAGACTCCAATCACAGCGGCTCAGACGTGGCTACAGTGATGCAGCGGAACTCATCGCCCAGATTCACAGCCGGATCGCCTGGCACAGCCGGCCGGCACGCACAGTAGAAATGATATAGCACTCCCTCGTGCCTGATCACCGAGGGCTTGTGCGCGTGCTTGCTGTCCAGCTCGCCATCGGCGCCCACCGTGATGATCGGCACAGGGCACTTCTCCCAAGTGACGAGATCCTCTGAGAACGCGATCCCCTCCTGTGCATGCTGGGTGTCATAGCCGAAGTAATACATCGCCCAACGTCCTCCGTAGGCGACGACACACGGGTCGCTGCAGAATGCGGCATCCCAGGCACCTGTCCCCGACTGCGTCGGGGGCGGCACCGGCAGAACTGGATTGCCAGGATACCGTGTCCAGGTGGCAAGATCCCGCGACGTTGCCAGCCCCGTCTGTTCGATCCACCTGTCCGCGCGGTTCTTCGCATTGTAGAAGAGATGGAAAGTGTCGTCGTGCAGGATCAAGCACTCCTTGTAGAGGCCCCCCTGCTCCCAGGACGCCCCATCCTCTGGCACCAGAATGGGTTCCGCCAGACGATGCCACATCATCAACTCCTCATCCTCGGTCCACGCAAGACCCACACGCCCCGGACCCGCCTCGTATCCCTCGCTGGGATAGGCGTGGTAAGCCATCCAATACTTTCCTTGCCACTTGCGCAGCGTCCGCGGCTTGTCAAGGTCGTTCTCGCACAGCAACCAGGTGCCGGCAGCGTTGAGACGATCCCAGTTGTTGCCTTCGCCGCGCGCCAGAATGACGCCGAGCTTTTGCCAATGGACGAGATCCGTACTGCGTGCCAACCCCGTCTGGTATCCCTGGCCATCAAATCCAATGAACATCATGTGAAACGCGCCGGCGTGCTCAAAAACGAAAGGACAGTCCACAGCCAGCGCATCGAAGTCCCCTTCGATGCCGGACCCTGTCAGCACAGGTCTGCCCGGCTTGTACGGCGTAAGGTACCGTTCTAGCTCCAAATCTGTCACGATCACTGCCTCATTATGGTGGAAGGGATAGGGAACAAGGGATGCGGGATACAGGGCAAGGCGCCAGAGGATAGAGTCAGGCCAAATTCGCTAACGAAGAGAGCCGCACTGGGGTGCGGCGATCCCAACCCTATTGCCCTATACTTTGTCCCTAGTACCATCCATACTCACGAGCTGCGTCATACATCGCCACCACGTTTTCCGTCGGAGAATTGTCCTGGATCTGGTGCGTGGGCGACAGAGCATAGCCGCCCCCGGGCATCATTACAGCCAGCGTCTCGCGGACGTTGGCCACAACCTCGTCCACCGTGCCGTAGGCCAGCGGCCCCGCCGTCGAGATGCAGCCGTGGAACGCAAGTCGATCCCCGTACCGCTCCTTGAGATAGGCCGGCGCCATATTCTTCGCCTCAGGCTGGAGCGTGTCAACCACGCCGATGCCGATCTCGCAGAAGTCGTCGAAGGCCCAACTGCTCGAACCGCACGAGTGGATGGCGACCGGAATGCCATACTCGCCCCCCAATGCGGCGAACCTGGCGTGCCAGGGCTTGATATGCTTGCGGAATAGCTTGGGGTTGATCAGTGGCCCACGCTGCGTCCCCAGGTCCTCACCCATCCACAGGACATCGATCGCACCATCAGCAGCGTCCAGCGTGCGGCGCGTGACCTCCAGCAGGATCAAGCTCTTGCGCTCGACGTAGCGCAGGAAGACCGGATCGTCGGTGATCAGGTCGATCATCACCTGCTCCATGTTGCGGATCATGCCCGTGGCATTGATCACGTCAGGGAGACCCGCGTGCCCGGTGACGATGGCGTAGTCCGCATAGACCTCGCATTGACGTACCACATCATCATAGTCGAAGTCGTCGGGAGAGGGCATGGGCCAGGCTTCGACCTCGTCAACCGTCGCGTCGCGCAGCGGGAAGTCGCAGAAATCCCAGTACCCGCCGGACTCGTGCTCGACCCAGCGCGTGTGGACACCCCAGCAGGGGTCCACGCGCCGCCCCGGCACCTCATCGTGGAGACGCGGTCCCACATAGGGCGCATTCACTGTGCGGAAGTCCACACCCAGGGCCTGACGCAGCCCCTCATCATCGTTGAGCGCCAGCCCAAAGTGCTCCTTCAGACGCCGGTCAATGCCGGGATTGCTGAGATAGTTGATGGGCACACGGTCCGGCTCCCGCCGGGTGAATGCAGCCAGCACACGCTCCTTGGACGTCATCGTTGATTTCATCTTGCTCCTTATCCTGATACGCGAGAACTACTCAATCCGGCATCCCGTCCCGGAGTCAGCGCAGGGGCCGGGGCAGGCCGCAAGAGGTCTTCAAGAAGTCATTGTGGTGCCTAGTGTACTCACGACCGATTGGGCCACAAGCGGCAGGAAGGCGTCCGCAGAGTACAGACGCCTTCCTGGATTCTCGTTAGCCCGACGATTCAGCACGGCCTTCACCAGGCCACGTGACTACCCTTATCCCTTGATCCCCGATAGCACCGCTACTCAGAGGATAGCACCTTGTACCGTCGAGCAGATGGTCGGGCCAACAACTTGTCCCCGTTGAGGGGAGCCCAAACTGTCGTACCCGGCCATCTGATGAGCCCTGTGAGATGGCGACAGCATTTTCATTTGGGACCGCCGCACCCCAGTGC
>JAGHDT010000105.1 GCA_021159805.1 Anaerolineae bacterium | reverse complement strand
TAGGGAAGCCGTCTGTCTTCAGTAGTATCTGGTCGTCGATCAGTGCGTTCTCGATGGTAACGTCGCCGCGGAGTAGATCATGGAAGGTCGTTGTCCCCTCACGGGGCACCCTCAACCGGATCACGTGGGGCTCGTCCGTTGATACTTCGCCCGGGGCCTTGTCGCGACAGTGCCCATCGTACATCGGGTTCTTGCCTTGTGCACGCAGTGATTCTCGCACCACCTCGAGACGCTCCGGGGTACAGTTGCAGCGGTATGCGAGTCCCTTTTCCACCAGTTCTTCCGCTTTTGTCCGGTAGATGTCAAGTCGTTTTGACTGTACGTATGGACCGTAGTCGCCACCTTTACCAGGTCCTTCATCCCAATCCAGCCCCAGCCACTCGAGGCTTTCCGTGATGACACGAATTGCATCTTCCACGTAGCGTTCCCGGTCTGTATCCTCAATACGCAGGATGAACTTCCCGCCCTGCTGTCTGGCATAGAGCCAGTTGAAGACAACCGTCCGGATGTTGCCAATGTGGGGGTACCCGGTGGGACTCGGGGCAAAGCGCACACGAACTGTCATTGAATCTGCCTCCTTGAGGAGCGTCTCGGATCTAGTGTGGGTGTGGCACCGATGGTTGGAGAAATCTGCCAGGATCCTATCTAGCTTTTCCAGACGCGGCTTTGTGATTATCCCTGATGCGATCAGTCAGGCAATGCTCTAGACGCCACGTCAAGCGTCAGATCCATCATCTGAACGTCCACAGTATAGGTGATTATGGCGAAAACTCCAGTCGTTGGGTGCGTGGACATGCATTTCAGGAACCTGGCTGCCCGATGACGGGGATCCGCGATGGCTGTGCCTGGGTACGCAGACGGGACTGGTCTTGCTGAGCTCCCCTTCCCCTTTTTCCCCTCCAGGCGGAGAAGCAGAGGCTTCATCGCATTGCAGGATCAGCGACCTAATCCACAATCCTGGAACGCACGCAGGCTGTCTTGGCTCCCCTGTGGTGAGGAGGGTGAGCGACTGAGCTCGAACTGCTCGCCAGTGGCCAGATGGCCTGGGACCACATCTGGTATTGTCCTAGAGTGGAGAGCTCCGCTGCCGCATGACCACACTCTGCACTAGCCCCAATCCCATGAAGGTGACCACGAGAGCACTTCCGCCGCTACTGATGAACGGCATAGGCAGGCCGGCCACCGGAATGACATTGAGGTTCATTCCCAGGTTTATGAGCAGTTGATAGAAGATGTATGTCGTAACACCAATGACAATCAGCTGTCCGGTCGCGTCATCGGTTCTGCCTGCAATGCGGAGCAGTCGCCAAAGGAGCAACACAAAGATGCCCAAGATCAGGCTTGCGCCGACAAAGCCAAGCTCCTCGCAGATCACGGAGAAGATGAAATCCGTGTGGCGAACCCGGAGGAAACCCAGCTGGCTCTGGGATCCGGTGGCGAACCCTTTGCCCCACAGACCTCCGGAGCCAATGCTGATGAGCGCTTGCTGCACGTTGTAGTAAGCACCCGGATCCGCTGCCGGGTTGAGGAAGTTGGTGATGCGGTTGCGCATGTAGGTGTCCATATTCGACCAGAGTGCGGGGATGGCAAATAGGCCCAGCGCGCCAACCCCACCGATGTAGAGGAAACTCAGGCCGGACGCAAAAACCATCGCCGCCCAGAGCGCTACGTAGAGGGTCGCGGTACTCAGATTAGGTTGGCTGAAGACCAGGAAAGCAGCGAGACCCGTGAGTCCCAGGGACGCGATGAACTCCTGTATGCCAGGGGGCGACGGTGCATTGCGGGCTAAGAGACCGGCCTGGCTGATGATGAGCAAGAGTAGGGCGGGGAAGGCCGGCTGGATGGAGATGCCGCCGATGTAGATGAAGCGACGGACATCGCCAATCTCGCTGCTTCCAAAGAGCAGCGTAAATGCCAAGACACCCACGGTGACGAAGTAGAGTGGCCACTGCAGGCTTTCCAACAGCCGATAGTCGATTGAAGCCACGGCGAACATCAGACCAACGCCGATGGCGGCGTAGATCGCCTGTCTGCGCCAGGTGTTTGCCAAGTCCTCTGATATTAGGGTGGCGCTGTAGATCATTGCCAACCCAATTGCTGTGAGTGCTACTGCTATGAGCAGTAGACCCCAGTCAAAGTCCTGCCAGGGTGATCTCTGCATCTAGGTCTTGCCCGGGGCCCCCTTTTTGCTCCTTACTTCCGCCTTGCGTGCACGGTTAGTGAGAATGGGAATATCTGCGACTAGGCGGGTCCTCCGGTTATCCTCCGTAAGATTCACGACAACGTTCTCCGTATCGATGTCGAGGTGCTTGGAAATGACCGCGATAATCTCGTCTTTGAGGACCTCAAGCATCCCAGGAGATATGTTAGCACGATCGTGCGTAAGGACCAAGCGTAATCTTTGCGCGGCGATGTACTGTCCGGACTTTTTCTTGCGACGGAACAAATCGAGTAACTTCATAGGTGCCCCTTTCACCGGGAGCCGAAGAGCCTCTGAATAAATGTCTGCTTCCGCAGTGCCTCGAAAGGCACATCTTCTCCTGTCAGTCGTCGTCCGATGTTGCGGAATGCCTTTCCCGCCCGGCTGTGTTCGTCCAACGCGACCGGCCGGCCTTGGTTACCAGCGCCGAAGACCTTGTCATCCTCCGGCACAATGCCGATGAGATCGATCGCCAGCAAATCGATGACAGTGTCGGGATCTAGCATCTCGTTGCGGCGAACGAGCTCAGGCTTGTAGCGGTTGAGAATCAGTTGGGCGGGCGCCAGCTCCTCAGCTTCCAGCAGGCCGATGACGCGATCCGCATCGCGGACGGCAGTGACTTCGGGGTTTGTCACGATCAGCACGAGATCCGCGGGCGCTACGGCATAGCGAAACCCGTGCTCGATTCCGGCCGGGGAGTCGATCAGAACGAAATCGGATATTTCCGCGGCCTCGCGTGCAACCTTTGTCATATCCTCGACAGTGATGGAATTCTTGTCACGCGTCTGGGCAGCCGCCATCATGTAGAGCTCTGGGAAGCGCTTGTCCCGCACGAGCGCTTGGCGAAAGCGGCAACGCCCCTCAATGAAGTTGATGATGTCATACACAATGCGGTTTTCGAGCCCCAACATGACGTCCAAGTTGCGCAATCCAATGTCAGCATCGATGCAAGTCACACGTTTGCCCAAAATAGCCAGGCTCAGGCCCAAGTTGGCGGTGGCTGTCGTCTTGCCCACTCCGCCTTTTCCCGATGATATTGTGATGATCTTACCGGCCATAGTTATCCTCTTCTGCCCCAGACTTCAGCGACAATTTGGCCTCCTTCGATCCTGGCGACTTCCGGCTCAGCGGAGCCGCGACGGCCGTCCGGAGCGCGTCCTATGTATCCGGCAATCCGGATCTGTGAGGGTTGCAGATCAAGCGCGCAGATTGCAGTTTCCTCATCGCCGAACGCGCCGGCGTGTGCCACACCGCGCAGGGTACCCCACACAATGATGTTGCCTCCAGCAACGATCTCCGCGCCCGGGTTCACATCGCCTATTAGGGTGACATTGCCCGCGTAGTGAATGCTCTGCCCCGAGCGCAGCGTCTGTTGCAGGAACAATGCCTGCTGCTCAGGTGGCAGCACATCGTCTGGGGACTTCTTCGCCTCGGTGTCCTTGGGCAGACGTGTGAGTACCCCATTGGAGCGCACCAGACGGACGGTGGTCTCGTTTTCGCTCAATACTGCCCACAGCTCGATGTCGTAACGCATCAGCAGCGCACGAAGTGAGGCGAGCTGATCTTGTGTGAGTTCCCGGTTGCCCAACTCCATAATCAACCGGCTGCCACGGAAGAAAGCTTCGGCTTCTTTCAGCGCCTGCTCCAGTGCCTCCAATACGGTGGCCCACACGTGCGACCTAGGCTTCAGGAGGATACCATCTGCGGTGCCTTTGAGTGTGATCGGCGTCTCGTCCATAATATCCCCATTATAGCACGGCTGATGAAAGCGGATGTTACGATAATATGTCGGTCGCTGCCGGTCTGTAACAATCCAAGGTGTGCTCACCTATCATTCTATGCGTTTCGGAGTATAACTCAAGCCTGTGATTACACTAATACTCCCAGAGGTGCCTTATGCGACGTAGGCTGAGTTGGCTTGTCACCCTGTCGGTGCCCATTGTGCTGACGATGGCGCTGGTGCGCCTGTTGACGTTCCCCTGGTATCCGGCCTGGGAGTACGGGCGCGCTGGGTTTCCTGAGGATCCCTATGGTCTGTCGCAGGAAGACCGGCTGCGCTTGGCACAGGCCTCCATCCGGTTTCTTAACGTCTCGGGCCCCACCGCGGTCCTGGCAGATCTGGAGCTCCCCGACGGCATGCCGGCGCACAACGAGCGTGAACTGGCCCACATGGATGATGTCAAGCGCGTGTACAGCGGGTTGACGCTGGTGGCCGCAGCGTGTCTGGTGGCGAGTGGGGCGTCCGCGTGGAAGTTGGTGCGCTCGGGCGACGGCTGTGCGGTGTGGCAGGCACTCGTCAGGGGAGCTTCGCTGACGCTCGTGCTGTTGGTTGCTCTGGGTAGCTGGATGCTGGTCGCCTTTGACCAGTTCTTTACTCTCTTCCACGGCGTCTTCTTCCACCCGGGCACGTGGACCTTCTACACTACCGACACGCTGATCCGGCTCTTCCCCTTCCGGTTCTGGGAAGATGCCGGGCTTCTGGTGGCCGGCGGTGTGACACTGGTCGCGCTGGCTCTCCTGGTTCTCAGCGTTGCGATGCGCCGTCGCTGTTTGACTCGGTAGCCGCGTGCGGCATCTGGCCGACCGCGCTGGCCGTATTGCCGGGAGACAGAGCGCCATCCTAGGGGAGGTACGCAGTGACGATTCAAGCACCGGACTGGGTTAGGGATGCCGTCTTCTATCAGATCTTCCCCGATCGGTTCGCCACGAGCGGTCGTGCATCCTTGCCTGCGAACCTGGAGCCGTGGGAGAGCAAACCCACGCGCAGGGGCTTCAAGGGTGGGGACTTTGCCGGGATGCAGGCGCGTCTCGACTACCTGGTGGACTTGGGCATCAACGCGATCTACTTCAACCCGATCTTCCAGTCAGCGGCCAACCACCGTTACCATACGCATGACTATGGCCGTGTCGATCCGGTACTGAGCGACAATCAGGCGTTCAGGGAGTTCCTGGATGCGGCTCACGATCGAGGCATCCGGGTGATGCTTGACGGTGTCTTCAATCATGCCAGCCGCGGCTTTCTGCAATTCAACCATATCATGGAAAATGGCCGGCAGTCGCCCTATGTTGATTGGTTCATCGTCAACGGACATCCTCTGAACGCATTTGACACGCACAGGGCGCCCAACTATGCTGCGTGGTGGAACAACGCGGAATTGCCCAAGCTCAACACGGACAATCCCCAGGTTCGTGCGTTTATTATGGATGTCGCAGAGCGCTGGCTGCGCTTTGGCATCGACGGATGGCGACTGGACGTGCCGCTTGAGATCACCACACCTGGCTTTTGGGAGGAGTTCCGCCGGCGTGTGAAGACCCTCAATCCAGAGGCCTACATATTGGCTGAGATCTGGGACGATGCGCAGGACTGGCTGACCGGTGATCACTTT
>JAGHDT010000367.1 GCA_021159805.1 Anaerolineae bacterium | reverse complement strand
GTCCGGGACCGACCGTGTGTAAGTCGCCGGCGTTGCTCGCGGCGGCGGCCCGCACGCAACCGCGCCGGCCAAGAAGCCCAAGCCCACCCGAACTCACCCAACCTGTAGCGAATGCTCGACCAGAGCACACCCCAGCGATGCCCTAGTTGGCTTTGCCACCGTGCTAGCCTATGCTGTACCTTATTCACCGCCCCAACCTTGGTCTAGTCTCACCCATACATCCTCCTGCGCCCGCCTGGTACACCTGCTGCGGGCAGGCTAAATGGAAGAAGGACACCCACACGCGGTCAGGTGTCCTTCTTCCACGCCTACGAGGTTAGCTGTCGGGCTCGGGCCGAAGAAGCTGACCCTACGTCGGCCAACACAAGGTGTTGGATGCGATTCGCCCCTCAGAGAATGGGTCCCCCGCTGCTGCGTATGTGCGCGCAAGCACGTACGCACGACCATTCGGCGTTACAACATCGTTGCTCAAGCAGTCTGAATCTCACATTAGCATAAGTCAGAGCATTGTCAACGGGAGTCGGAATGGTTGGGAGAAGAGTCGCAACCGCTCCTGCTCCCTGGCAATTCTGGCCCTGCCGACGGTGTGATTGAGAGCACACTTGGGCCAAAACCCCACTCCGGTTTGCGATGCGGAGAGGATCTACTTATACGTTCCGAGCGATAGACCCTTCTCGATGTAGTACTGAAAGGTCTGGTAGTTCACGGTGTTGGGGATCGAATGGTCACTATGCAGAACGTAGCCGAAGTTCTTCATCACCGTCGGGATCTTGGCTTCCAACTCCGCGTCAATCTCCGCAGGATCGTTGGTGTAGAGCTTCCGCACATCAATGCCGCCCATGAAGGAGATAGCCTCGCCGAACTCCCGGTAGAGCTTCAGCAGGTCCATACCGGCCTTCACCTCGATCACCTGCAGACAGTCGATACCGGCCTCGATCATTCCCGGAAGCAGCGGCTCAATGTAGCCGCACGAGTGCATGATGACCGGCTTGTGGTTCGCCTTGGCAAAGCCCACGCTCAACACGTGCGCCGGCTGGATCAGCGACATGTACATCTTGGGCGACATAAACGGATGCTGCTTGAACCCCATGTCCTCGTAGTACCAGATGCCGTCGGGCCAGCCCTCCTCGGCAAAGAGAATCTCCTGTAAGTCCACCGTCAGCTGTGCGTAGGTCATCGCCATATCCAGCACCCAGTCGGGATCCAGCGCCATGCCCATCAGCATATATTCGTGGCCCGCGACGTCCTTGAGGATCTCAAAGACGTTGACCCCAGACCAGGCAAAGAACCGCCCGGCCTTGCGCGCCCGCTCCTTGGCCTCACGGTACGCCGCGAAGTTGATACGGCGGCGTTCCGGCAGGAGCAGGGGCTTGATGAACTCCTCCCATGGTCCGCGCTCCTTGACCAGGAAATCAATGTGCTCCGGGGTAGCATCGTGCAGCTTGTGGGTCTTCAGGGTCGCATAGTTGCCGTTCCGCCTGGTGATCGTCTCCTCGGTCTCGGCCAACACCTCGGGCTCATAATCCAAATCGGCCGTCATGTCAAAAGCCCAGGAGAGCTCCATGTCGAAGTCGAAGTGATCGGCCAGGTTCTCACCGAGCTGGATATGTCCTTGCTCGGTCCACACACGCTGCGTGTCGGACCAGAAATGCTCGAAGAAGCCAATGCGATCAACGGGATGGCGCTTCAGGATGTTGGTGATGCGTTCGACGCCGGTCAGTTCTTCCATAAGTATCTCCAATCAGATGCAGGATGCCGGTTACCACTTGTCAGTTATCGGTTGCAGGTTGCACGTTCCCAGATGCAGATCGGCCACCGCAACCGCACCATAACACCAGAGTGCCATTATGCCTTGAGGTTTCAGGCTGGCAGACCTGCCCAAAACGGAGACGTCGGCGTGCGGCTGGATCTCGCACGCCGACATTGCTTACTGCTGACTCCCTACTGCATACTGCCCTCACTACCCCTGCGGGAAAATGGTCTTCAGATCCGCGCTCCAGGCCCGCAGCGTAGCCTCTTCCACATCGGTCAAGGTCTGGAACTCATTCGCCGCATCACATTCCCAGCGGAAAAGCTCCATATGGCCCGGGCTAACGGCAACCGATGCCCCCTGCGAAAGAGTGAAGCGCACGGCCAGCTTGGCCTCTTCGTAGCTCTCCACCGGCTTGTACCAGGTCTTGCTCCAGTCGTGCTCCTCGCCCTCATCCCACGCCCGTTTCGCCAATGTCTTGAGCGCCAGGATGCCCATCGACTTCTCCTTGGCCTTGGCGATCGTGTCTGGACCGAAACCCGACTTGAGCCAGCAGGCCCAGTTGATGGGGAAAAGAATCGTATCGAAATCAAACCGGTCCATCAGTGCCAGAGCGGCTTCCTCGGAGTGCGCGGAGAAGCCCAGGAATCGCACCTTGCCCTGCTCCCGTGCCTTGACAAAGAGCTCCATCGCGCCGCCGGGGCCGAACACCGTCTCCACATCCTCCATCGTCTTCATCGCGTGGAGCTGATAGACGTCGAAGTGATCAGTCTGCATCCGCTTCAGTGAGGCGTTCAGCTCAGCCTCTGCCCCCTCAGCCTTGCGCTCCCCCGTCTTGCAGGCCAGAGCGACATCGTTCCGGTAGGGCGCCAGCGCGGGCCCCAGCCGCTCCTCGGCGTTGCCATAGCTGGGCGCCACGTCGAAGTAAGTGATGCCGCGCTCGTTGACCGCCTCAGCCACGAACTTCGCCGAGGTCCCAGGCGTCTCATTCATCACAATGATCCCGCCAAAACCAACCACAGATGCCTCAATCCCCGTTTTGCCCAGTATTCGCTTGAACATTTTGGTCCTCCTGTATGCTACATGCTGCTTCGAGAATAACCCAGCAGAGCCCTCACCCGCGCGCTGAGAAGCGCGTCACCCTCCCCTGAAACGGGGATTTCATCCCCTAGACCGGGGATTTCATCTCCCATACTCCGCAGACGGAATGGGACAGGGGACCGGAGGCGCGGCCCCGAAAACCACCCTCTGCCGGCCCAAAGCCCTTCGCCTAGTCTCGACCGTGGCTTTGGGCCGTTCTTCGCGTCTCATTTTCATGCTTGCGTGGTGTGCTGATGCACATGGCGTCTACTTCGACAATAATCCACTATCCACTGGGGCCGGTGTCAACCCTAACATCGTTGGGGCCCGCGCCCCTCTGCTGAACGCTCGACTCGAAGACGGGCTCGGGCCCCCGACGCAGTCGGGGCTGACACCGACCCGAGCAGAACGGATCCTGCCATATCATCCTGCCTGGTGTGCGCGCACACGTGCGCGAGCGAACACGATGTCTACTCAGCACAGACCTCGCGCGCGAGTTCGACCCACCGACCCAGCCGCATCGGCTCGTCGTTCAGCGTGTGCACATCCTTCATCGCGAATTCGAGCGGACCATCTCCAACCGCGCGAAGCGTAGTGCGCAGATCCTCGCGGATCGCATCCTCATCGAAGTGTCCGGTGCTGATCATTACCGGGTTTGGCTTGCGGCAGAAGATATAGTCCTTACCCAACGCCTCAGCCATAATCTCCTGATCACACCACGGCGAGACAGAAACACGGCGCAGGTTCGGAATCCGCTCCACCACGTGCCAGCGATTGTGCACCGGCTCGCAGCATCCATAGTAGCTCAGCCCAAAGCGACTGATGACCGGGAGTTGGTAAGGGAAGATGAACGTCTCAAACATCTTGGGCGAGATCCCGACAGTCTCCTGCGACTCCGAAAGCCCCCAGATGTCCTTCACCCGCACCGGACCACCCGGCGCGAGATCGACCTGCGGCAATTCCGTCGTCCATCCTTGCGTACCCGAGCCCGTGTAGTCGTTCTCGTTATTGAGCGACAGCAGCCCCTCGTCCTCGAACCAGTCGAGCATATGGTGGAAATCGTCCCGCAGGAAGGCCATCAGCCGATGCAGACCACTGGGATTATCATACATCACCATCATCAATTGCTCAAGCCCGATCAGATTAATAGCCGACCACGTGAGGCCAGTTG
This sequence comes from Anaerolineae bacterium, assembly GCA_021159805.1. GTDB lineage: Bacteria > Chloroflexota > Anaerolineae > B4-G1 > SLSP01 > PWVB01. Next base: position 1,039 of record JAGHDT010000367.1, on the reverse strand, counting down.
TCCACCAATAGCTCGCTCGTAATCGCACAGGCAGAATATCGCCGAAGTGCTCGTCAAGAAATGCCGCCCAGACCGCGGTCTTCTGCCGATCCACGGAAAGCTCGCGGAAGTGCAGCTGGTCGAGGTCGCGATCGAGATCCTTTATCGGCGGGTCCCACGTATAGCTGCCCATCTTGCCCTCGTTGGCACCGCGCACCAGCTCCGTATGCACACCGAAGTCGCCGATCTCCACCGCCCAGCCGTATTGGATCCAGGGCTCAATAACGTAGTCGTCCCGCACGTGCTCATAGCGGAAGACCAGCTCGCGCAGGCTACGCTCCATCTGGCGTGCCCAGGGCGCCTCGCACTGCAGTACCGAGACGGGCACCAACTCATCCAGCACCCCTCCAGTCTCGGCCAGGATCATCGGGCGCACGCTGTCGAGGGACGCGTGATGCGTCCACAGTTCGGCCCGCTCCGCCATCACCGGATCCGCCGCCATCTCGCGCTTCCGCTCATAGAGGCCGCGCAGGATGCGGATTTCGTCGTCGTATACGGCCCACGTGTCAGCCATAGAATCTCCTTGTCGAGAGGGATATGGCACTAAGGCACTAGGGCACAAAGGGAAGAAGTCCACCGTCGTGGTCGCACCAACCGCTTCCTTCCGTCCCCATCCCTTATCCCCTGTTACACTATCCCTTATTAACCTATCCCCTGGTATCCGGCCTCTTGGCGCACCTCACGTGCGATCGCCACCCAGCGATCAAAGCGCTCGGGGTGATGCTCGCAGGTGTGCGTATCCTTCAGCACCATCTCCATCACGCAACTGTTAGCCTGCGTGACCTCAACCGCGTGGCGGATGTAGTTCCGGATGCGGTCATCGCTAAAAGCTCCTACCAGATGAGCCGGGTATTGCTTCCACGAGAAGATCGCAGTATCCCGCAGCTGTTCTGCACAGACGGCGACGTCGGAAAAGGCGAGATCGAGATGCGGCGGATGTTCGGGATGGTGAGCGCATCCTCCATCTTCCTGTCGAGCGCCTCACAGCATCCGTAGCCGT
>JAGHDT010000208.1 GCA_021159805.1 Anaerolineae bacterium | reverse complement strand
GTCCACGTACTGCTTGGCGACCAGGTAGACTGAGTGGTTCATCGCCCAGGCGTTACCGGCTGTGGCGACGATCAGGTTCACTCTGGTGATCACGCCCATGTCATCGGTCCAGTAGTGGTGGAACAGCGTACCACGCGGCGCTTCTAAGACACCCACACCCTCGCCCGTGATCTCGCCGCGGGGATTGGCGACGTCGGTTCCCAGGATATCTGGATCATCCAGCAGTTCCCTCACGCGTTCCAGAGCGTAGATGATCTCGATCAAGCGTGCGTAGTGGAAGTAGAGCGTGCCTTCGACGGGCTGACCGCCGTTGAGCGACTTCCAGATCTTCATCTCGCTCTGAGCAATCGGCGTGCTGATGTGGCTGGCAGCGTTCAGACGACCCAATGGGCCCACACGGTAGACACCCTCAGGATATCCTCGCTTCTTGTAGTAAGGCGCCTTCAGATAGGTGTAGTTGTTGACGTGCTCGGCGATGTAGTCCAGGTAATGCGTGGGGTCAAACTCCTCGAGGAGTGATCCGTCACTGTTGACCATTCTAAGCGTGCCATCATAGAGCTCCAGCGCGCCATCTTCCTGTACCAGGCCCATATAGGCGGTGGGGAAGACCGCAAAGCTGTTGGCCATGTCGGCGTTTTCCGTGGCCCACCCCTTGAAGAATTCGATGCCGAACTGGGCGGTCGCGATGTGGTCATCGACTTCGCGCAGAATCTCCTCGCGCTCTGCCGGCTGCAGCGGCTTGGTCACGCCACCGGGAATGGCGAAGATGGGGTGAACGCGGCGCTCGCCCAAGATCTTGATGATCCGCTGGCCAAAGGCGCGCAGCTTGACGGCCTTGACCGCCAGATCAGGGTTTACGTCGACGATGCCGCCAACGTGACGGATCTTCGGATCGGCATCCCAGCCCAGGACGAAGTCGGGGCCGGCCAGCTCGAAGAAGTGCATTCCATGCGACTGGATGACTTGTCCCATGTGCATCAACTCGCGCAGCTTGTGGGCCGTTGGCGTCGGCGTGGTGCCGGCGAGAACGTCGACGGCTTTGGCCGATGCCAAGTGGTGGCTGACGGGACAGATACCACAGATGCGCGGTGTGATCTGGGGCATTTCATAGAACATCCGCCCCTCACAGAACTTCTCGAAACCACGGAACTGCTCGACGTGGAAGAGGGAATTAGTGACCTTGCCGTCGTCGTCCAGGTGAATCGTGATCTTTGCGTGACCCTCGATACGGGTCACGGGTGATATCGTGATCTTTCGTGTATTTGCTGCCATTGTGTCTACCCTCCATCCATCCCATATTTCAGTACTTCGCCTTCGAGCTTCGGCATCCGGCCCTCCAACAGTTCAGATAGCACGAACCAGATTGCCTCCGCCGAGGGTGGACAGCCCGGCAGGTAGATATCGACGGGGACAACGTCCCCAACGCCTGTGACCACGTCGATGAGCGGTGTCAGGTCCTCGTGCACGGGGATCTCGCCATCTACCGTGCTCTCGCTCTCGACGTATGCACGGCGCAACACTTCTTCTTTGGAGAAGAAGTTACGCATCGTGCAGATACCACCGGTCACCGCGCAGTCGCCCATGGCAATCAAGATCTTGCAGCGCTCGCGCATGAGCTTGGCTTCCTCGATTTGCTCTTCGTTGCCAATGCCACCGGACAGGATGCCCACTACCACACCCTCCTCTGGAGGATGCTTGAGGTCCGTGATCGGGGTTGAGCTCAGCTCGACATACTTGAGCAGCTCTACAATCTTCTCATCAATGTCCAGCAAGGACATGTGACAGCCCGCGCAGGACTCAAGCCACTGTGAAGCTAACGTGATTTTCTCTCCCATGTAGATACTCCCCCGTTATTGTAGCAGATCGATCAGAGCTGCGAGCACGACTGCATCATCACGCACACCCTCGGGCATTGGCAGGACCTGGCTAACGACCTTGACGTCGCCCTCGATATTGGTCATGTGACCGGCCCGCTCGTACCAGACGGGCGCGGGCAACACAACGTCGGCGCCCTCAACCAGCGGTGATACGTAGCTGGCCTGGACAACCGTGAACGCTCCATTCAGCTTCTCCAGCAGCGCCGGATCCTCGGCCTGCTCGCCCATCAGGAAGTACTGAGTTGCAGCACCGTTGGGCTCTGCTGTCCTCAGCCCCCCCGCGGTTGCGCCCTTCTGATTGCGACCGGGGCTCAGCGCCAGGTAGGTCAGCTTGTCACCCAGCTCGCGGAAGGCTGCCTGAACCTTGCTCTTGAGGCCCACACTGTAGACCAAGACAACCTTTTCGGCATCCGCAGCGGCCCTAATGACTCTGTCGGTGTCCCCATAGGAGACCGTCATTTCGGCGCGCTCACTCAGCTTGTTCTCGGAATCCGTGATCACTGCGATCCGGGCTCCATTGTCCGCAGCCCGGTGGATGAAGTATCCGACCACACGCTGATAGTCCAGTGGTTGGGCGCCGGCCACAACGATGAAGTCCGCATCCAGGATGTCGGAGAGGTTGGCCTCGGTGCCGTACCCCAGTGCTGGTGCCACCGGCTCCAGGAGTCCGGCCTCGCCGTTGACCTTGCCGAAGAGCTTGGAGAAGGCGTCCAGCGTCTCATTTGTGGTCGCGCAAGCTGCCAGACCCTGTGACGTGCCATTCTTGAGCTGCTCAGCCACCACGCCAAGTGCCTCGTCCCAGCCCGACTCAACCAGCTTGCCGTCGCGGCGCACCATCGGTGCGGTCACGCGCTTGCGATTATCGTACAATGGTTTGAAGCGGCCATCAACACAGAGCAAGCCGCCGCTGGGCTCTGAGTCCCAGACACCGTCGACGCGGAGCAAGCGGTTGTACCGCGTGACGACATCGAGTGTACAGCCGATGCTGCACTGCATACAGGTGGTCTCAGTGTGGGTCACATCTTTCTCGCGGCCACCGTAGGCACTTCGCGCATCGATCAGGGCGCCCGTGGGGCAGACCTGGAGACACGAGCCACACTCAACGCACGTGGAGTCACCGAATGGTATGTTGAGGTCGGCCATAATCATAGACTCAGACCCACGCTCGCGGACGTTGAGCGTGTGATTGGCTGTGATCTCTGAGCAGGCGCGAACACAGCGCATGCACAGGATACAGCGGTTGTGGTCCATAATGAAGTATTTCCGGGACGCATCCAAAGGCAGCTTGTCGTAGGGCCGGGGATACGTGAAGTGGTCCAGCCCATAGCGGTAAGCCATATCCTGCAGTTCGCAGTCCCCACTCATCTGGCAGAACATACAGTAGTGGTTCCGCTCGGCGAAGAGCAGTTCCAAGACGAACTTGCGTACTTCTACAGCGGCGTCCGACTCAGTCTGCACTTCCATGCCGTCGGCTACCGGGCTCGTGCAGGACGCTTGGAGCCCGCGCACACCTTTCACCTCTACCAAACACATGCGGCAGGCGCCCCAAGACGTCAATGCCGGATGGTGGCATAGAGTCGGAACATCAATGCCAGCAGACTGAGCAGCTTCTAGAATGGTCTGGCCACTCTGAGCCACTACCTTCTGTCCATCAATCGTGAGTTGCACCTCGCTCATAAGCGCGTTGCCTCCTTAGCAAAGTCTCCAAGTCGAAACCCGAGTGTACGGGCTGAGACTGGCAGAATCTATCCAATTAGCTCCAAAAGCCTGCAGACCCTCTCGCTGCAGGCAGACGCGCAGACCTGAAGTCTGCAGACGAGTTAGTGCCGCAATCGGGACTCAAATTCCTCGCGGAAGTACCGCAGAGCGGTCAGTATGGGTACCGGTGCGGCCTGTCCCAAGCCACAGAAGGAAGAGACCCCAACGTACTTTGCGATCTCCTCAAGCCGTTCCAGGTCGGCGCGTCGCGCCGTTCCCCGGCGCAAGCGGTCGAGTGCTTCCAGCATCTGGGCGGTACCCACACGGCAGGGCGTGCACTTGCCACACGATTCGTTCTCGAAGAAGCGCATCAGGACGTAGGCGAGGTCGACCATGTCGGTATCCTCGTCACAGATGAGAAGTGCGCCGCTGCCGAGTCCTGCCCCACTCTCGCGCATCGATGCGAAATCCAGCGGGACGTCGAGCATTTCGGCTGGAATGATGGTGCCCGATGCCCCACCAGTCTGCGCTGCCTTGAACGCCTTACCACCTTTCATCCCGCCCCCGTGGAGCTCAATGATCTCGCGGAGCGTTGTGCCCATCGGTGCTTCGATGAGCCCGGCGACGTTCACATCACCCAGCATACTGTAGACCTTGGTCCCCGGGCTGCGCGCCGTGCCGATAGCGCGGAACCATTCGGACCCGTTCAGGATGATCGGGGCCACGTTGGCCAGGGTCTCCACGTTGTTCACGACCGTCGGCTGGCCGCGGAAACCACGAACGGTTGGGTAGGGTGGGCGAATGCGTGGAACGCCGCGCTTTCCCTCCAGGCTCTCCAAAAGCGCTGTTTCCTCGCCGCAAACATAAGCACCTGCACCGGCGTGGACATGGATATGGAATGAGAAACCGCTGCCGAACATGTCATCGCCGAGCAGGTTCAGCTCCTCGGCTTGGCTAACGGCCCGCTCAAGGATATCTCGAGACATCTCATACTCACCACGGATGTAGATCCAGCCCTCGTTGGCACCTACCGCGTAGCCTGCCAGCGCCATCCCTTCGAGTACTGCGTGGGGATCGCCCTCCATGATCAATCGATCCTTGAAGGTGCCGGGCTCCGATTCGTCAGCGTTACAGATGATGTAGCGGGTTTTCTCTGCGGACTGTTGTGCCACAAACGACCACTTGAGCCCCGTCGGGAAGCCGGCGCCACCGCGGCCTTGGAGGCCAGAGTCCTTGATCGCTTCCAGTACGCCTTCAGGTGTCATCTCACCGAGAGCTTGTCCCAGGGCGAAGTAGCCATCCTCTGCGATGTATTCCTCGATGTTGTATGGATCGATGCTGCCGGCTCGGCGAAGCACGACACGCTTCTGACGGGAGAGTACGTTTGATCGAATCATCTTTAGCCTCCTTGCGGTGTGGGTGTCACGTCCTGAACGTCAGCTTCACGATAGCGCGCGATAATCTCACGCGCTTTCTCTGGCGTCAGGTTGCCGAAGATGTCGTTATCGACCATCATCACTGGCCCAACCGCGCAAGCACCGATACAGCTTGTCGTCAGCAGTGACCATTGTTCATCAAGTGTTGTCTCCCCGAAAGGGATGCCGAGCTCGTGCTCAAGTGCTTCCCGGACCTCGCGCCCGCCGGCCACATGGCAGGGCGCATCCTGGCAGAGCCGGATCACGTGTCGGCCCAGCGGTTCAAGGCTAATCAAGCTGTAGAAGCTCGCAACGCTGTAGACTTCGCTGAGCGGCAGGTTAGTGCGCTCGGCAATTCGCTGCAGGTCATCACGCGTAAGATGACCATTCTCATCGTTGACTTCACGCAGAATCTCGACTAAGGCTTCTCGGTCAGCCTTATGCGCATCAATAACTCTGTCTGTTGCGGCCAAGACCTCTTCCATACGTACCCCTTTCGATAACGAGGATAGATACCAATGCCAGGATGCAACTAGCCTGTCAGTTGCCACTTCTCGACGGGCTCGCCGCCGGCGATATGCTCTTCGACTAACACAGCGACTCGATCAGCGCAGATATTGCCGTAGGTGACCATCTCTTGCTCACCAATCTGAACCTGGACGATGGGCTCGTACTCGCATAGGCCCGGACAGCCTGTCTGCGTCACGACCACATCGGCAATGTCGCGCTGTTCTAGTTCTGTGAGTATCGCCGTCATTGTGTCACGAGCGCCGGCAGCAATTCCACAGGTCCCCATAGCCACAACGACGCGAGCGCGGGAGCCCTTGCCTGACAACTTCCGTCGCTGCAAAGCGCGCTCTTTAATCCGGCGCAGTTCTTCCAGGCTTTTCATCTAGAATCTCCTCCTGCCTAAGTATGAGTAAGTAACGTCAGACTATCCACCAATGACTGTCTCACCGCCAATGGTAACCAACCCTTCGGTGAGCGCCCCGCGGATAGAAGCAAGAATCTCGGAGTCCGAGAGGGGGGACTTCATCCCCCAAAACCTCGCGGATCTCTCGTGTGCCGAAAGGGAACATCTAAGCTTCGACTTGATGTTGGTACACCAGTTCAGGCTGGGGGTTCCCGACCACAATGCACAATAGGGGAGGCCCCACAAGCAGTCCTGCTTCGGCCGCCTCAAGGGTGTCGTCGTCCGGTGCCACGCAGTCCACCCCCTACCTTCACTCTCCGGTAAAGGTGTATGCAGTCTTCTGCATATAACTCGCCAAAAAAACGCACGACGTCACGTCTCTCAGCCTTCGAGATAATATCACAGACTGGTGTCCTGTCCAGTGCTTTCTTGCATCCGCGGCCTTGTCATCCTTCTCTGGATGACCTATAATGCGCCCGATGCTTCTGGATGATGGAGCAATCTCTGTCCTTGCACCGCAAGCAGTTGTATGAAGAGAAGATGAGGTAACGCTATGGCGCGGTTTTCTCGCCCGAAGGGCACGCAGGATATTCTCCCAGAAGATCAACGATATTGGGAACACTTACTCAACGTTGTCGGCAGCACCGCCCGGGACTATGGTTTCGAGCGTATTGACACGCCTGCTTTTGAGTCGACGGAGCTGTTCGCTCGCGGTGTAGGGTCGGGTACCGATATTGTCGAGAAGGAGATGTACTCGTTCAAGGACAAGGGCAATCGTGACATGTCACTACGTCCTGAGTTCACGGCCGGCGTGATCCGCGCGTACCTGGAAAACGGGATGCAGGTATGGCCCAAGCCCGTGAAGCTTTACTCGACCGGGCCAGCTTTCCGCTATGAAGCGCCACAGGCTGGGCGATATCGCCAGTTCCACCAGTTCAACGCCGAGGTCATCGGTGTGCCTGGGCCTTTGGCTGATCTCGAGATCATGCTGCTGGCCTGGGACATCTACGATCGGTTGGGATTCAAGAATCTGGCGTTCCAGCTTAACTCAACCGGATGTCCGGTATGTCGCCCCACCTACATCAAGACCCTGCAAACTCACTATCACGAGCATATAGATATCATCTGCGATGATTGCCGGCGACGCATCGATCAGAATCCGCTGCGCGTCCTGGACTGCAAGAAGGGTCAGTGTCAGCCGGTGATCGCTGCTGCGCCCAAGACGACGGAAATGCTCTGCGACGAGTGCGACGCGCACTTCAGCGAGTTGAAGGGATATCTTGATGCTCTGGAGCGTCCGTACACCCTGAATCACCGGCTTGTCCGTGGGCTTGACTACTACACCAAGACCGTCTTCGAGGTCTGGGCAGAAGGCATCGGTGCCCAGTCTGCAGTCTGCGGTGGCGGTCGCTATGATGGATTGGCTGAACTCTTGGGCGGACCCAGGACCCCGGGTGTGGGTTTTGCCGCGGGTATGGAGCGCGCTGTCCTGGTGATGAAGGAACAGAATGTGGACGTGCCCGAACTGCCGGTTCCCCCCGTCTTTGTGGTTTACCTTGGTGAGACTGCCCGGACCTACGCGGTCAAGCTCTTGACCGAGATTCGGGCTCTTGGCGTAGGCGCGCGGATCGCAATGCGCGGAGGCCTGCGTTCTCAGCTCAAGCAGGCCAATAGACGGGCCTCCAAGCTTGTGATACTCCTCGGTGAGGATGAGCTGTCGCGCGGTGAGGTCACGTTGCGTGATATGGAGACTGGTGAGCAGTCGATGGTGCCGACGACGGCCATCGCTTCGGTATTGCAGGAGCGGCTGGGTGCATAGTCAAGGCCTGGTGCAGGTTTTTGCTCGAGTGGTGCGATAGCTTCGCGGATCAGCAACCATGGCTTCCGGAGAGTGTGGGATCAAGTACATCGGTCTGATCTATAACGCGCGGGTTGAGCGGTCGCTGCCTCTAGCGCAGGAGATCAAGGCCTGGCTTCTCAACACATATGACGTTGAAGCCTGGCATTGTCCGGTATCGGAGTGCTTAACCGTATCCTATCCTGCCGATCTTTTGATTACCCTGGGCGGAGACGGCTCCATTTTGCGGGTTGCACAGAGAGCTGCCCCGGCCGAGATCCCGATTTTGGGGATCAACCTCGGCCGGGTCGGCTTTCTGACGGAGGCTGCCCCGGAGCTTTGGCAGACCACGCTAACGCAAGTTCTGGACGGCAAGGCCAGTCTGGAGTCGCGGATGATGCTCTCCGTTACGCTATTTCGAGAGGGCGTAGCGATTGCAGAAGAACAGGCGTTGAATGATGCTGTAGTCAGTCGCGGTGCACTCGCTCGAACAGTGCGTCTTCACACAGCGATCGATGGCGCGATGATGACCCGCTATGTTGCCGATGGTCTGATTTTGGCCACGCCGACTGGGTCGACAGCGTATGCCTATGCTGTGGGGGGACCTATCTTGCCCCCGTGGCTCGACAATATCGTTGTTGTGCCTGCTGCGCCGCACCTGAGCATGGAGCGCCCTCTGGTTCTGGATGCGCAATCTGTGATTGAGGTCCAGGTTGAGACCCAGATCCCCGGTATGCTTTCTGTGGATGGCCGTATGGAGGGCGAGCTCGTGAATGGTGATGTTGTGCGTGTAGAGCGGAGCGAGATCCGGGCGCGGTTTCTGCGCTTGCGCAGTCGCAACGATTTCTACGAGACCCTGGCTACCCGCCTGACCCCACGCAACGGAGATCCGTATGACTGAGCAGTTGGACGATACTCTCACCTGCCACTGGCATCCCAAGACCAAGACAACGCTGCGCTGTTACCAATGCGGCACGCCCATCTGCGTGAAGTGCGCCCGTCGCACTCCTGTGGGCTACATCTGTCCGGACTGCCAACGTGGCCGTAAGCAGCGATTTGAACAGGCGCGGGGTAGCGACTATGTCATTGCCGGCATCGTTTCCTTGATCCTAGGGGGCATCGCCAGTATCCTTCCCTTGCTGGGCAGCTGGTGGTTCCTGCTCTTCCTGTCGCCGCTGGCAGGTACCGTGATCGCCGAGATTGTGTGGCGAGTGGTGGGGCGGCGCTATGGACAGCGTTTATGGTGGATTGTGAGCGCCGGCATTGTGATCGGCGCGCTGCCGGTACTGGGATTGGGGCTACTGCAGTTACCCTCGCTCCTTCATGGGAACCTGTGGGGGGGTGCGGGATTGTTGACCTGGATTGTGCACGTTGCCCTCGCTACCGGATCGGCCGCGGCGAGGCTGCGGCTTGCGTAGGCTGGTTCCAGCATGGCCGCGATCCTCATTCTGACGCCTCAGATCCCCTATCCTCCGCGGCAGGGAACTGCGCTGCGCAACTGGGGGCTGCTTCGGGGTCTGTCAAAGCACCACGAGATCTCACTGCTGACTTTTGCGTCACTGGACCAGGGGCTTGCGCCGGATTCGCTGCTGGTGCGGTGCACGGAGCGCGTGGCCATTATCCCCCAGCCGGCGCGCTCGCTCACAGATCGATTGTGGGATCTGTTGGTGACGCGACGGCCGGATCTCAGCCGGCGGCTGGCTTCAGCCGCTTTTCGTGAACAACTCGAAGCCTGGCTATTCCGGTACCATTATGACTGGATCCTGGTCGAGGGTCTGGAACTTGCCCCGTATTTGACCTCGCTCTCCGAGGCGGAGGACGTGCCCAAGATTATCTTCGACGACCACAACTGCGAGTACGTGCTGCAGCGTCGGGCCGCGCGCACAGATTTTGGGCGCCCGGAGCGGTGGCCGGGCGCGCTCTACTCTTCCGTGCAGTGGCGCCGGCTGCGCCGTTATGAGGCCCAGGTCTGCGGCAGCTCGGATCTTGTCGTGGCGGTATCCGAGGCGGATGCGGCGGCCTTGCGCGCCATCGTGCCCGATCTGGATCCCCTGGTCATCTCCAACGGCATCGATGTCGCAGCTTATGCGAGCTTTGAGGTTTCGGCCGATTTGGCTCAACCGGCATTTGTCTTCACCGGGACGATGGATTTCCGCCCGAATGTGGACGGGGTTTTGTGGTATGCCAACCATGTCTGGCCCCGTATCCGTGAGCGGCTGCCGGGAGCGCACTTCTACATCGTCGGGCGTCATCCCCACGCGCGGCTGGCGCGGCTCCGGGAGGTCCCGGGTGTCGTCATCACCGGCAGCGTGCCCGAGACGCAGCCCTATATCCGGGCGGCAGCTGTCTACGTCGTGCCCTTGTTGGTGGGCGGTGGTACGCGTCTGAAGTTGCTGGAGTCCACGGCGATGGGAAAGGCCATTGTGGCAACCCGATTGGCTGCTGAGGGCTTTGCTGCGCCGGCGCGGGCGATGGTTCTCGCCGACACCCCGTCGGAGTTCGCTGATGCCTGTGTGCGTCTGGCGCAGGATGAGGGCGAACGTGCTGTGTGGAGCGCCCGCGCCCAAGCCTACGCCGGTGCCTACGACTGGGACAGATTGCTACCGGCGCTCTTGAACCGGTTGGAGGGATAAAGCGAGCGGCACTACGTGAACCTGAGCAGATACAGGCGCGGACGCTTGGTCTTGAGCAGCATGACGGCCACCTGCGCACACCACGCAGTAAGGCCACGTTCTCTCCCTGGTGCCCTATCCCTTGTCCCTTTTCCCCTGTTTCACCCCGAAATAGATCTCCCGCAGCTCGCCCAGTGTGATGTCGTTTGCTGCGGACGCCTCCTCGAAGTAGGGATGGATGGGCAGCAGTTTCTCCGGGCGGCGGGCCTTGGGATCGGCAACTATCGCCTCAATCAGGGCCAGGTAGCCTTGTGCAGTACGCCCCCACGTATAGCGATCCAGCACGCGCTGGCGTCCGCGTTGGGCGAAGCCGGCCCAGGTGGCAGGATCACAGAGCAGGCGCAGCAGTCCACGCGCGATATCCGCTGGGTCTGTCGGATCAACGAGTACCCCGTATTCGATCTCTGCATCTCGCAGACTCTCACTGGGTCCGCCGTTTTGGGTCACGACCACGGGGAGACCGGCGGCAGCGGCCTCTAGGGGCGCCAGCCCAAATGGCTCATACAGCGCAGTCAGCGCGAAGACGGAGCAGCGCTTCGCCAGGAAGCGGTAGGCCGCCGCCAAGGCCGGTTGGCCACGCAACGCGAAGGTAGCGATCTTGCCCCAGAGGTTGTGGCTCTGGACCACCTCGCGGATTTGGGCAAGTACCTGTTTCGCGGCGGGGTTGGCCCCGGTGTCATCCCGCAGAGGATCATTGTGAGCGCCGGTGAAGAGGACCAGGTTTGCTTTTTCCTGCAGCTCGGGTGTCTGCGCAAAGGCGCGGACCAGGTCCAGCGGATTCTTTTTGGGGTCGAGACGGCTGGAGGCGATGACTGCCGGCAGCTCCCGCCGGTCACTGTTGATATCCCGCGCCAGCATCGCCAGCACGTGGGCCCGGGTCTCGGCTTCCTGCGCGTTAGCAACGTCGTTGCCGAAGACGGCCAGGTTTACGCCTGGTGGCACCACGGCGAATCGTCTGTTGTCCTGCACGTCGATGGCGCCGCGGTAGGCGGTGTGTCCGTACTGCTCAAAGCGCTCCTGCCGCGTGCTGGTGATGGTGACGCCCGAGTGGTTCATACTCAATCGTTCCGCCAGCAGGCGGCGCGCGAAGTGATAGTGTGCATCCAGCTTGGCCACGTTGTCCACCGAGACACCCAGCTTTTCCATTTTCTGCGCGCCGAGCGAATGCCCTGTAAAGGTGAAGGGGATGCCTGTCCTGTCCTCGATGAGCACGCCGGCCAGACCTCCGTCGGCGTAGTGCCCGGGGAAGGCATCCGGCAGCTTGCCCTCCGCCTCGTAGAAGGCGAGGATGTTGGGAACCCAATCGGTCACGAGGTGCGGCCAGAGCAGCTCCTTGCGGAGGAACTGATCGGGGCCAGCGGGCAGGCGGATGATACGAACGTTGGCGATGCCTTCGTAGGCGTCCTCGGTCGCGGCGAATTCCGGCCAGGCGGGATCCACGATGCGCCGCGTGAGAATGTCGACGGCGTGGCCGGCTTCGGCCATAGCGAGGGCGACCTGTTTGACATAGACCAGCTGCCCGCCGAAATCCGGGTGCTCGGTCCAATAGCTGTCCCGCGGATCGAAGTTGCCCTGCGGGTTAAGGAATGCAATGTGCATGATGCCCCTGCTTCGGTATCAGAATCGTGCCTTGATTCTGCATGAAACGGGGCGGAGGTCAAACGAGAAGTCTAGAACTGTGTCAGGCTGCCATCCCGCTTGGCCCGCTGCACCGCATACCCGAAGGCCGTGAAGCTGAGGGGCATCAGCAGGAGTGTGAATCCGAGGAGAATAGCCAAGTCACCGGCCAGGCTGCTCAGCGAAGCTCCCATCAACAAAGCGCGGCGCATCGCCTGGAGGGATGTGGTCAACGGATAGAGCCGGGCCACGGCTTGCAGGGGAGCCGGCAGGACCTCGACGGGATAGTAGACGCCGCCGAGCAGTAACGACACGCTGCTGATGAGGAAGTTGATCGGACTACCGCGCTTGAAGACCATAATGAAGGACGCGGATAGAATGCCGATGGCGCTGAGGCTGGTGACGGTGAGCAGCAGCACCAGCAGCGCCGCGCCCCAGTTGGCGCCGGTGAACCGCGCTCCGAAGAAGAGCGTGCCGGCGAGGAGGTAGAGCAGCACACGGAAGGAGGTAAAGATGAAATTCCAGGTGCTTGAGCCCAACAGAATAGTGCTGAGACGGGTTGGCGTGGTGAGCATGGCCTCGAGTGTGCCCGTGGTCTGGGCTGACTGAACGACGTTGGAGAAGCCGTAAAGCGCGACGCTCTGGTACCCCAGGAAAGCTATGCCGATCAGGACAAACGAGAAGTAGTCGCCGCCGTAGGCTGCCAGGTAGGGATTGGTCTGCATACCGAAGACCTGGCCGACGAAGTAGTAACTGGTGACGGAGAAAAAGATGCCTACCAGCTGGAGCAAGAACGAGAGCCGGTAGCTCACCTGGGTTCTGAGATCACGCTGCAGAAAGATCGGCATGGTCTTCCGCAGCTCCTGCAGACGCGACCGAAGATCGAGCTTGGGTAATCTGAAACGGCGCCGCCGGCGACTGTCTGGGCCTGGATCGTGGGTTATCTGACTGACCGCATAGGTCTCATGGTGTGAGAGATGTGCGACTGCCGGATCGTGCTTGCTCTCTACCGTGCCGCTGTCGGCAGCGGCGCCCTCTGCGGCGTTACCGGCTAGCTGCTGCGCGACTTCATCCCAAGTTGCTGTCGCCAATTGGAGCTTTTCCAGCGAACCGCCATCGGCTTCGACGGCAGCAATAATCGCTGGCAGGGAGCGCTCACGGTTCTGCAATTGGATCTCAAAACGCGTCAGGTCCGGTGCAATCTGATGGGGTGTGAGGTCTGTCACGATGCCGAGGTCGCGCAGTTGGCCGGGCAGGGCATACGATCCTCCTCGGACCTGCAACGTGCAGCGTGCCTCGGAGCTCAAGATGGGGCGCAGCCGGTCGGGTGTGCCGACGACGTACAGACGTCCCTTCACCATGACGGCGACGCGATCGCACAGCTCCACGGCTTCATCCATGTTGTGCGTTACCATCAACACGGCCCTTGCCTCTTGGTGAACGAGTGCGTAGAGGCGCTCCCGGAACTGCGCCGCGGCAACCGGATCGAGGGCCGCGGTGGGCTCATCCAAGAAGAGCAGTGAGGCATCATTGAGCAGTGCCCGTGCCAGAGCCAGCCGGTGTTTCATACCGGTTGAGCAGCGGTCGTATCGCTTGTCGAGGAAGTCCGATAGATCGAGCATCTCGGCGAGACGCTGGATCTTGTCTTTGCGCACGGGTCGTGACAGCTGCGCCAGTCCACCATAGAAGCAGAGATTCTCATTGCAGGTTAGCCGGGGGAAGAAGCTGCGTTCGTTGTACGTCATGAGCCCAATCGTGGGCTTGATGCGGTCCGCCTGGAGGAGTGGGATTCCGTTGATCGTGGCCGTGCCTGCCGTGGGCAGGATCAATGTTGAGAGCATCTTCACAAGCGTCGTCTTGCCGGCCCCATTGGGTCCGATCAGCCCGAAGATCTCGTTCTTGCGCACTTCGAAGGTCGCCTGATTCACGGCCAACGCTCCACCGGATGCTTCGGACCGCTGCAACTGGGAACGAAAGCTGGGTGACGGAAACTGCTTAGTCAGTCCTTGTGTTTCGATGATCGGCGGCAAGTGCTTTCTCCTTGAGACTGTGCTCCTGCCGTAATCATATCGGCTGCACCGTGCGCGTCAACTGTTACTGACCGGTTGGCAAGTCGTAATTGCCGGGCGGCCCCTTCTGGGTATACTAGGTTTATGTGGTTCAGCTAAGGAGGGTTACGTGGATCGGCCGTCTGTGCTTTTTGTTGTCGCCCACCGAACCCTGGAACGGCGTCTCAGGCCGAGTCTTGAGCAGCGCTATCACGTAGCTGTGGCGCAGGTACGTCGCAAGGCCCTGCAGATGATTGAGGACGAACCCCCGACCCTGATTCTGCTTGATGTGCCCTCGGTTCGCTTCGACGTGGGGCGTTTCTTTCGGTCTCTTGCCGATCTCCCCGTACGGATGACCTCGTTCCTGCTGCTCGGCAAGGGGATGCGTTTGGATCAGATGCCGAGTGTCAACGGGTACCTCCGGCACCCGCTCACGCCGCGCCAGCTTATGCATCGTCTCAGCCGTGTGATCCCCGACAGCCCGCCGGAGACTGTTGAATGGCGAGGACTCTGTCTGGATACTGAGAACCGTTTGCTGATCTGGCAAGGGCAGCAGGTTCCCCTGACGCCAAAACAGGCATCCTTGGCCCTTGTCTTCCTTCAGTCCCCCCGTACCTTGGTCTCACGGGAGCAGCTAATGCGTGATATCTGGGGGACGGACTACATGGGTGATACGCGGACCCTGGACGTTCACATTCATTGGCTCCGCAAAGCGTTGGTACAGAGCCACGCGCCTTTTGAACTTGAGACTGAGCGTGGTACAGGCTACAGGATGGTACCCTCAGCGACAGACTCCTAGTTCGGCCCGCCCTTTGATCGTCGGTCGAATTCCTCACCAGAACTGCTGGCAGCGCTTGGGTTGGAACGGGGGCGCGAAGTGAGACGTTGTTCACCGGCTGTGCTGTTTGGGTTCATCTGTCTGTTGCTGCTGGCGGAGCCGGCCGGCGCGGAGCCGGTTGGCGCGGAGCCCGCCAAAGCGGAGCTTGCCGCCGCGGAGGCGGTTGACGCGATCGCTCAGACGGGTGATGTTGTCTGGATCACCTTCAGATCCCCCGCTGAGTTGGCCTCACTAGCTCGGGTGTTGGATGTCTGGGAGGTGCAGGACGCGCTGCCCGACGGCGCAGAGCCGGTTGGCTCCGGGCGTCTGAAGGCTCTGGTCTCCGACGCCGATCGCGTGTGGTTGGCCGCCAGGGGCTTTGAGCTTGAGACGGTGGCGCCGGCGACGGTGATCCCCTCCACGATTCCCAGCACTCCCTGCTACCGTACGATCGATGAGTTGTACGATCAGCTCTCCGCCTGGGCGCTGGACTATCCCACACTGACCGAACTCCGCTCGCTGGGCACCAGCTATGAAGGGCGGGCCATCTATGCCCTACGCCTGACGAACGAAGCGACGGGGCTGGCTGGAGTCGGCGAATCACCCAAGGCCGCTGAAGCACCTAGACCCATCTTCTTCCTCATGGCCAATATCCACGGGCGGGAGCTGATCACGCCCGAGATGGCGATGGTCTTCATCGAGCATCTGCTCACAGGCTACGGTGTGGATGCCGACGTGACATGGCTGCTGGACCATCACGTGATTGAGGTTATGGTGAGTGCCAATCCGGACGGCCACTATCGCAACGAAGCCGGCCAGCCCTGGGCCTACTGGCGCAAGAACGCCAATCCCACCCACGGCTACTGCGGTGGGGTGTATGGGATTGATCTCAACCGCAACTCCGGCTTCCTCTGGGGTGGGGCCGGCACCCACGCATGTGATGAAACATACCAGGGGCCATCCCCCGTCTCTGAGGCCGAGACCCAGGTCGTGGAGGCGTTCCTGCGCTCGCTCTTCCCCGATGAGCGCCCTGATGATCTGACTATGCCCGCGCCGGAGACCAAGCCGGGCGTCTTTATCACATTGCACAGCTATGGGGATTTAGTGCTCTGGCCCTGGGGGCATACCACTACGCCGCCGCCGAACGGTGCGGGACTCTCGCGGCTGGGGCGCAAAATGGCGAGTTACAGTGGCTACACGGCTAAGCAGGCCAGCGGCCTCTATCCCACCACAGGGACGACGGATGACTTTACGTACGGAGAGCTTGGCGTGGCGTCGTACACCTTCGAGATCGGAAGCTCGAGCGATGGTTTCTATCCGCCGTGTTACCGCTACGACGCCTTGATTCAGCCGAACCTTGGTGCGCTTCTCTACGCTGCCAAGGTGGCGCGCGCTCCTTACCAACTCCCTGCCGGACCGGATGCGGCGGCCGTTGAAGCTCTGTTTGTCGTCAATGACGCCGGCCAATCAGTGAGTGTGACAGCCACGATCGATGACAGGGAGAGCGGTGGCCAGGATGTCGCGGCTGCGGAGGCCTACATCGATGTGCCGCCGTGGGGAGGGGGGCAGCCGTATCCTCTGGACGTCGTCGACGGCCTCTTCGACGCGGCGCACGAGGTCGTGAGCGGGACACTGGTCCTCGATAGGCTTCCGCCGGGGCGCCATCTGATCTTTGTGCGCGGGCAGGATGCCGAGGGCGCCTGGGGTCCGGTCAGTGCCGATTTCGTGACGGTTGCCTACGGTCTGGATCTTGCACCGGCTTCGCATGTTGGCGCCGCGCGCCCGGGTGAGGTTGTCATCTATACGCTCGCGCTGACCAATACGGGCACGCTGTCGCAGACGTTCACCCTGACGCATACACATTCATTGTGGCAAGTATCGCTGGTGCCCACGATCACGCTTCAGACGCCCGGTTCCGGTATGGTGGTCATGGCATCTGTGACGATTCCGTCCGAGCTTGAGGGCATCACTCGGAATGTGTTTACGGTGACCGCGCGTGCGGATGAAGCGCCGTGGCTGCTGCGTGAGGCGCGCATTGAGACGCACGCTCTGTGGGTTTCGGTATTCTTGCCGTGGGTGATGCGCGCGCACTAGGGTGCAGCGTCGTGTGCCTGTGCGGGAGAGACGCGGCGGTGCGTCAACCGGTGGATTTGGTCATCATGCTATCTGCTGCGTCGGAGGGGGGAGAGCTTTGACAAAGAGGGGCCCGCGTCTTGCGGTGACGGTCTTGCTGGCAGCTGCCCTCTGGGTGCCGCTGGGCGTTGTTCTCGGTTGGGGAGGGACATCGCCTTCCCTACCGGTGCCGGACCGTGCTAAGGTCACGGAGGCCGTGTGGTCTGCGGCGGCTAGCTCCACTTCGGTCGAGATCCTGGTTGTCCTTCAAGAACAGGCTGAACTGCTGTCCCTACGTTCCGCTGCGGCAACACACGCACCGGGTTCCGCTATCTATCAGGCACTGTGGAAGACGGCAGCGACATCGCAAGCGGAGCTTCGCGCCTGGCTGGATGCACGCAAGATCCCCTATCGCAGCTTCTATATCGTCAACGCGCTCCTGCTGGAGGCCGATCGAGAGCTGCTGGTGTTGTTGGCGCAGCGGCCCGAGATCGCACAGATCATGACGAACCCGAGCGTGGCGATGCCGGTGGAGCCGGTTCCGGCGGAGGACGTGGTCCCGCAGAGCGTGGACGGCATTCCCTGGGGAGTCAGCCGCATCGGTGCGCCGCAGGTGTGGGACCTGGGAT
>JAGHDT010000578.1 GCA_021159805.1 Anaerolineae bacterium | reverse complement strand
GAGTACGAACCTGTAGACTACGTCCCCAACTGGGAGTTGGGTGTCTGGGGGCAGACCCAGGACCGCTGGGAGGCCGAGGGACTGGACCCCACCTCGCTGCATTGGAACTGGTTCCCGGGAGAGGCCAGGTTGGGCCTCGACCCCAAGGAGTTCATCACCTTCTGTGGCGATCCCCTCCCCCGGTTTGAATACACCGTCCTGGAAGAGGACGAGCGCACAATCACCTTTCGCGATGAGAAGGGCATGACTCGCCGGGGATTGAAGGAGGGCAGCGCTCACGGCACGCGCGCGTCGATGGACCACTTCATCGACTTCCCCGTTCACAACATGGACGAATGGAAGGAGATGAAGAAGCGCTTCGTGCCAAGCCCCCAGCGCTACGAACCCTATTGGGATATCTTCCGCGTCGAGGGGTGGCGCCACCGCGCGCATCCCCTGGTCTTCGGCCCCAACTGCACGACACTGGGATTCTACTGGGTGGCACGGGAGCTGATGGGCACCGAGGGGCTCTCCTACGCGTGGTACGATCAGCCCGACCTCGTCCACGATATCATGGAGACGAGAGCCGACTTCCTGATCGAGGCCGCTCGGCCGATCCTTGAAAAGACCACCGTGGACTACATCTGTCTGAACGAGGATATGGCAATGAAGACGGGACCGCTGCTGAGCCCGCGGACCTACAAGGAGTTCATCTTCCCACGGATGAAACGCGTCGTCGACTTCTACAAGTCCCACGGCGTACGCTATGTCGCCGTGGACACCGACGGCAACCCCGAGCTGCTGATCCCCCTGCTTATGGACGCCGGCGTGGACATTGTCTGGCCTCTAGAGCGGGCTGCGGACCAGGATCCGATCCGGCTGCGCAAGAAGTTCGGGAAATCGTTGCGCCTCTGGGGCGGGGTCGACAAGCGCGTGCTGGCCCAAGGCCCTGAGGCCATCGATGAACACCTCCGGACCTTCATCCCACTCATTGAGGAAGGGGGCTTCATCCCCATCATCGATCACACCGTTCCCCCGGATGTGAGCTGGGTCAACTTCCAGACCTATATGCACCTGAAGGCTAAGCTGCTGCGAGGGGACCTGTAGGTTTCTGTGAAATCTTTGCGTGAGCTATCTGAGACGAATCACTTACTCCCATGAAAGGGGCATCACATGAATCTGACGTACAATCGCTATCTTGATCAGGTGCTCGGGGGCTGGATCGGCAAGTCCATCGGCGGCACCATCGGCGCGCGCTTTGAGGGATACAAGGGCTGGATCGAAATCAGCCCGGACGAGATGTTCCCCGACGAGATCCCACCCAACGACGACCTCGACATCCAGGTTCTCTGGCTCAAAGTGCTTGAGGAAAAAGGTGCAGCGATGACCTCCGACGATATGGCGCAAGCCTGGCTGGAGGGCTGCTGGTATCCTTTCAACGAATACGGCATCTTCCGGCGCAACTGGCAGCTGGGCATCCACCCACCCTATTCAGGCCAGTTCACCAACCAATTCTGGGAGACCGGTATGGGCTGTCCCATCCGCTCGGAGATCTGGGGCTACGTCTTCCCCGGCGCGCCGGACCTGGCGGCCAGGTACGCCTGGATGGACGGCACCCTGGATCACACCGAGCAATCTGTCGGCGCGGAGATGATGTTCGCCGCGATGGCATCGATGGCCTTCTTTGTGCCCGACGTGCGACGCCTGACCTCGATGTTCAGCCACTACCTCCCTAAGGGAACCCCGATTGAGCGGCTGACCCGCGTTGCCTTCCAGGCGTACGACGAAGGTGCCAGCCTGCGGGATGCTCGAGACCGGATCCTGGCCATCGCCGGCAACTCCGAGGCGTGCGACTCGCAGATCAACGTACCCTTCACCTTCCTGGGCCTGCTCTACGGCGGCAATGATATGGAGAAGGCCCTGTTGGCAGCCCTCGCCTGCGGCTATGACACCGATTGCACGCTGGCCACGGCCGGGGCCTTCATCGGCCAGATTCTGGGTGCCAGCCGGATTCCGGAGACGCTCAAGGCCCCCATCGGCGACGAGTTGGTGATGGGCATCCAATATAACCGCGAGGAGATGACGCTCTCGGCCCTGGCACGGGACACCGCCCGCATCGGCGTGCTGCTGGCTGGGGATCTGGGCACCGGCATTGAGATCGAGGATGCGCCCGCCCTCGAACCGCTCCCGGCCACCGCGGAAGCCCCCGCTGTCCAGCTTAGCATTGACTATGGGGGCATGCCGGCGGCCGCCCCAGGCGACGCTGTGAACGTCACCGTCAAGGTAACCGGTGAAGTGCCTCACGAAGCAAGGCTCACCCTCACAGGCCCTGAGGGATGGATCATTGTGCCTGCTACAGCGACGGTTAGCCCCGTCAAGTGTGAGGTACCGGTCACGCTCCACGCGCCAAGCGACGTCGAAGTCTGGCCGGAGCGCAACCTCTTCACCGCTCGCCTGGAGACCGCATCGCCGGTAGAGTTCACATTCGGCGTGGCGGGCGCAGGGCTGTGGCAATTCCTGGGCGTCACCTACGACGCGCTGCCCGAAGAGGGCAACGAGAAGCAGCGCGCGCGGGCCTTCAACCATCACTTCGTCTCGCTGGAGAAGGCTTACATGCCGGAGCCCGAGATCGACACCGCGGCGGCCTATGCGGAATGGTCGCGTAAGTTAGGACGTCCGGCGCTCGTGGCCAGCTACGAGCGCGAGGTCGATCCCACGCAACTCATCGGGCTCACAGGCGCCTACTGCTGCTATCTCACGCGGACCGTGATTTCACCGGAAGCGCGTGAGGCTTACATCGTGGTCGGGAACAACGACAGCTTCCGGCTCTACCTCAACGGCGAGATGACCGGTGAAGAGGACGAATGCACGATGTGGGCCCCCTTCAACAACGTCTATCGCGTCCAGTTGAGGGAGGGCGAGAACTCGCTCCTGCTCAAGCTGGTCAAGCACCGTGAGGGCCTGCGGTTCACACTGGGATTCCGCGCCGCGACCGACACCTGGCGTCCGAGCCACAATTGCGAGGACTGGCTCGTGGATCTGGCGGATGTCGTGCCGTAACCATCGCTTGACGGATGTAGGTAGCAGAACACACCTGAGCAGGCTCAAGCCTGCTCAGGTGTGTTCTGCTACACGTGCTACGCTGGATCACCAAACACTGCGTAGCCTGACCTCGGACGGTGCCCAAAGTCTCCTGGCCTATCTGCGCCGCAAGTTGGACTGGGGACAGAAGCAATGCTGTATGTGACACCTAAGTTAGTCAGAAGACCTTGACAAGCACGTAATTCGTACCTACAGTTAGAGGTGATGAGGTCATCGAAGCCATCCCTGAATCGTGATGCACAGTCACTGGGACGTAGCGACAAAGACACCTGTGAAGGTGATCTTTCCGGCGAATTCCCCTGATCAGCCCTCGTGGCCGCACATCGGCTATGGTGTCGAGGCACGAATGCAGCAGGTCATTGGGGTGCTGCGGGAGCTTCATCGCGGCGGCGTTGGCTGCGGACACTGCGTCGTGGGCATTGCGAGTGGGTGGATGAGGCGGTTTGGTCAGTGCAAGATTGCCAACACGGGGTGCGTCTGTGAAATAGACGGCGCGCAACTTCGACCTCGTGTGCGCTGTACTAGGGGTGTCTCTTGCCGGACGGTGTGTGGTAACGCTGCTGGCATTGGCGTCGGAGAGGGGAACACGCGTGCGGGATAGAACCTGCCGCGCCCTCTTGTGGATCGATACAGAAGGAAAATACCCGATGATGGCTGTTGGATCGGTGCCCTCCAGACGCCTGGGACACAGCCTGGGTGTCAGCAACATGCCGCCTGAGTGCTGCAGTTACGCGCGCGTCTACTGTCATCAGTTCTATTTGCGGCGGTTCAACCGCCATTCTTGAGTGTAGGTGTTCGGCGTGGCCAAAGGAGATTCATATGTATCACAGAATTCTGGTGCCGTTGGATGGATCCGAGCGGGCGGAGGCAATCCTGTCCCACGTGGAGGATTTGGCGCAGCACTACAACGCCACCCTACTCCTGCTCCAGGTCGTACGATTGCTGCTGCCCGGCGGGAAGTTCGAGCGGGATGCTATCATCGCCGCCCAGGTGTTCGAGGAGCAATTGGCGCGGGCGAGAGCCTATCTGCAACAGATACAAGCGCGGCTTGCCAAACAGGGCATTCGTGCCGAGGTGCAAGTGGTGCAGGGGGGCACGGTCGCGGAGATCCTCAAGGTCGCCGAGGAAGGGAACGTGGACCTGATCGCGATGGCAAGCCACGGACGGAGCGGACTGGCACGTGTCTTCTATGGGAGCGTGACGGCCGGTGTGATCCATCGCGTGGATCGTCCCCTGTTGCTGGTGCGCTCGCGCGAGGAGCCATAGGCCGGCAAGAAGGGTTGGCAGATGGAAATACAAGAGGCCAGGCTGTACGAGAAGCTGCCGGAGAATCGCGTACGCTGCAACCTGTGCGCCCATCGGTGCGTGATCGCCGATGGGAAGCGCGGGATCTGCCAGGTGCGGGAGAATCGCGGCGGGACGCTATTCACACTGGTTTACGGACGCGCGATTGCCCGCCACGTGGACCCGGTGGAGAAGAAGCCGCTGTTTCACTTCTACCCGGGCAGCACCGCTTACTCAGTCGCGACGCCGGGCTGCAACTTTCGCTGCAAGTGGTGCCAAAACTGGGAGATCTCGCAGATACCCCGTGACCAGCATCTGATCACGGGGGAGAAGGCCACGCCACAACAGCTTGTTGCCGCGGCACAGCGACACCACTGCCGGAGCATCGCCTATACCTACACCGAGCCGACGGTCTTCTTCGAAGTCGCCTATGACACCGCCCAGCTTGCGCACGAGGTGGGTTTGGCGAATATCTACGTCACCAATGGCTATATGACCGAGGAGATGCTGAAGGCGTTTCATCCCTATATGGACGCTGCAAACGTCGACCTGAAGGCGTTCAAGGAGGAGACCTACCACAAGTACGTGGGCGCGCGGCTGCAGCCGGTGCTGGATGCGATGAAAGTGATGCAGCGGCTGGGGATCTGGCTGGAGGTAACGACGCTGGTCGTTCCCGGCATCAACGATGACCCGGGCGAACTACGCGATGCGGCCCGCTTTGTCGCGCAGGAGCTGGGAACGGAGACTCCCTGGCATATCAGCCGCTTCTTCCCGGCCTATCAGATGCGTGACGTGCCCCCCACGCCTCTGGCGACGTTGTTGAGGGCGCGGGAGATTGGGAGAGAGGAAGGGCTGACCTATATCTACGTGGGCAACGTGCGCGATGAAGCTGGGCAGGACACCCACTGTCCGGCGTGTAGCAGTGTGATAATCCGGCGGTGGGGGTACACAGTGGTTGAGAACCGTATTCGCGACGGGCGATGTCCCGACTGCGGCGCGCAGGTCGCTGGGGTATGGGCCTGAACCGAGGTTGGCGTTTGCTGGCGGCGGCGCTCGTGAGCAGCACCTTGGCTGGTCTGGCTGGGGGCTGCGCGGCGCGCATAGCACGCGCGCCCACGGCAATGGTGCCACAGCCGACAGCATCACTGACGGCGGTCCCGCCGACGAAGACGCCCCTCCCGACGAAGACATCACCGCCGACGGCTACCCCTGCGCCGACGGAGACACCCGCGCCCACGTACACGCCGCACCTTGCGGAGGTGAGACCTGTGACCTTGACGATTGTCTACGATAACAATGCTTATGATCCGAATCTGCGGACGGCCTGGGGGTTCGCCTGTTTGGTGGAGACAGAAGACGCCAACGTGCTTTTCGACACGGGGGGCGACGGGCCAACGCTGTTGGGAAACATGGATGCCCTGGGGATAGACCCTCACGACATCGACGCCATTGTGCGCTCCCATATCCACGGGGACCACACAGGTGGACTTCTGGCTTTGCTGGACCGAGGGATCACGCCCACGGTCTTCACGCCGGCCGCGTTCCCTCAGGAGTTCAAGGATGCGGTTCGTGCGCGTACCGATTTGGTGGAGGTAACCGGGCCGGCCGAGCTGCTCCCCGGCATCTGGGCCACGGGGGAGCTCGGCTCGAACATCATCGAGGAGGCTCTGGCCGTGGAGAGCGATGCCGGGCTGATCGTGATCACCGGCTGCGCGCACCCCGGCGTCGTCGAGCTGGTGCGGCAGGCGAAGGCAGTGCTCGGGCAGTCGGTCGTGCTGGTGACGGGGGGCTTCCACCTGGGGAGCGCCAGCCAAATCCGGATCGCGGGGATCGTCGACGCTTTCCGCGAACTGGGCGTGCAGCGGGTTGCGCCATGTCACTGCACCGGCGATCGGGCGCATCG
>JAGHDT010000076.1 GCA_021159805.1 Anaerolineae bacterium | reverse complement strand
GAGCGGGCCAATTCCTGTTGGAGCATCCCCTCCGGTATCAGTACCTCCGTACGCTGCGCGATACTATCGCTCGCACGCTGCCAGTCCGAACCATGGACGATCGCCGGATCAGCTTCCATCAGACCGTAGGCCTCAATCCACGTCCATTCACTCTGAGCCGGCATCGGTAGATGCTCCAGCTGCGTGCGGGCCAAGCCGGCCTGAATCTCGATGTAGGCATGCCCAGGTTCCGAGAGAAACGTCTGCCACCGCCTGCCGCCCTCACCCGCTCCCCATAGGAACAACTTGCGCCCCTTGAGACGTGCGGTCGAGACCTGAACCAGGCCACGCCCCTCCTCGGCCAAAGCCGTAATCCAGGGACGTGTACCGTCGGGTATGTGGAAGAAGAAATCCGCGGCCCGCCGTATGTTCGTCGGATACGAGATGTCTACCCCGTCGAGTACGGGGACAGGGACTTTGGCCAGGCCCGCTCCACCGTACCCAAAGCTGTATGCGGCTGAGGACGGTGTGATAACGCGCGTCCGTGGTGTCTCCGGCACTGCGATATTGGACCACCAATACATCGGCACAGTTTCCTGGTGCGGATTGGTGATACGCACGCTGACGAAAAGCACGGGAGAGCCGTCCGGCAGATAGGCGTCAATCTGGAAGGGCACCTGCCTGAGCCGTTCCCACTCGTACAGCCGCAAGATGGGCATACCCTCAGAGGTCTCCACACGCGCGGCAAAGAGAGGAGAACAGGTGAAGGGCGAATGTCCTGTCGTACCGATGTTCCACTCTACCCCGCCGCTGAACCAGGCATTACGCAGCGCCAGGTTCGCCGGCTGGAACACAGGGTTCACTTCCAGTAATTCGCGCCCGGAAGGCTTGTGGTACAGGGACCAAAGACGCCCCCCAACCTCCAAGAGGAACGTCGCCCGCAGTATTTCATTTTCCAGAATCGCTACCCGGAAGTCACGTGAGGTACGCTCACGTGTGTATCGGTCCTGCATCGTGTAGGGCAGAAGGCTGGCCACGCGGCCATAGGCTATGTTGCGCAGCATCTCCGCCGGGATACCGGAGCTGGCCTGATCAACGGCGTGAATTTCTCCCGCCGACTTCAAAGGGGGAAGTGGATTCTCAGGACCGACCTCGGCCGCCGGCATCACCAACGTTTCAACACGAAGCTCGGACATACACCCTCCTAGTAGGTGAGCGCATCAGAATCAGGCAGAAGGCAGCCGACAATCGGGTTCCAATCCGAGGCCGTTGTCTGTGAGACGCGGCGTGGGCGAATAGAGCATCCACTGCAAGGCGGGAATCCATCTCTCCCGTGAGCCAGGATCTCGGCCACGACTCCAAAGCAATCCTGCAGCCGGTAGAGCACGGCGCGACACTGTCCGATGGTCGCCACACGATGCTTATCCTGCATCCGATCTGCATAGCGGTTGCTGTCGGTAAACGGGCAACTGCGTCGTCGCCACCCCCACGTGCGTCCTCTTACCCGCCGCCCATCGGGCAGGATCACGGGATAGGCTTCTGTACGCTGTCCGAGGCACGGTACACTGGACGACATCTCCACCACGTGGTGGAAAGTATTGCTCGTGTAGTCGACGCCCAGGAGCAGCCCGTAACCGTCATCCTGATGCAGCAGACCCAGAGGCGATGCCGGTCCCATGGTCAGCGTGCGGTGATGCTCAGCTATGTAGCGCACCGCATGCTTCCCCCACGCAGCGAAGGGATGTGTGGGGTTCAGACTGCGAGCGACCCCGGGTCGCCGCCAGAAGTCATCGGGGATAGCACCATTGATGGTGGGCGTCTTCCGGGGATCATAAACGCCCGGCCCGTCCGCTACAAAAGGGGCCCCATGGTTGAACGACGGCATGAGCAGTGTTCCCGACGGTGTGAGCACCTCCATCAGCGCATCGACAACCGTTGCGCCCCCGCCCTCAACGTGGCCGAAACTGCGCAGCGAAGAGTGGACCATCAGCCCCATCCCCGGCTCGAGACCCAGCCTCCGAAACCCCTGCACCAACGTATCGAACGCCACGGGAGAGTCAGCCATACCCAGCTCCGATCTCAGTAAGTTTCCCAATGAATGACCTCGTCGAGTGATCGCTTCTCGTGAGTGGGCCAGCTCACAGGCACCCCAATCGGCACTAACGTCAGCAGCCGTTTGGCCTCGGGCACGCGCAGCAGAGCTTTGAGCTCGGCCTCATGTCGCTTGGTGCGGCCCTCCAGCCAGCACGAGCCATATCCCAACGCGGTTGCCGCGACCAACATGTTCTCCGCAGCCGCCGCTGCATCCTCCAGCCAGTACTCGGCAGTAGGATCCACCACCAAAGCGATGATAGCCCCGGCCTGCGCCATCCACGACGCAGCAACCGTGAGTTGATCGATGATGGCAGCGTCGGTGACTACGATGAAGTCCCACGGCTGGCGATTGAACCCGGTCGCTGCCAACCGGCCGGCATCCACAATGGTCTCCAGATCGGCTCGCGGCACCGGATCACCGGTGTAAGCCCGCACACTGCGTCGCTTCCGAATTGCTGCCAGCGCATCCATGGAGTTCCCTCCCCCAGATCCCTCTCTCAGCCAGCTCCCAACAGAAACGCTTCGACCTCACTCCGCCGCGGCATGGCAGCCGCAGCGCCCTGACGCGTCACCTGCAGTGCAGCCACAGCGTTGGCGAAGGTCACGGCATGCGCCAAGGGCTGTCGTTCCGACAGCGCCACCGCGAGGGCTCCATTGAACGCATCACCTGCGCCTGTTGTGTCCACAGCATCAACGGTGAAACCTGCCACGTGCTCCGCTCTGGTGGCGGTCACCACCAGAGCGCCCGCAGCGCCGAGCGTGATGATCACAATACCGACGCCTCTCTTCAGGAGCGCCCGGGCCGCGATCTCAGCTTCTGCCGGCGTGCCCGCGACCAGCCCCGTGATGATCTGCGCCTCAGTCTGATTTGGCGTCAACACATCGACCTGCCGTAGCAACGCATCAGCCAGGGGCCGACCCGGGGCCGGATTCAAGAGCACCGTCACCCCAGCCTGGTGGGCGATCTCAACCGCGCGCTGCACCGTTGCCATTGGGGACTCGAGTTGCACCAGTATGACATCTGCCGCCATAATCGCATCGGCGCTGGACTCAACATCAGCCGGACTCAGCTCGGCATTGGCCCCCGATGCAACGACAATCATGTTCTCGCCCGCGCTGTCAACGAGGATCGACGCGATACCGGTGTGAGCATCTACGGATCGATAGACACAATCCAGACGGATGCCCTCCTGTCGGAGATTGCCGGCGGCCGTGTCACCAAACTGATCCTGACCCAATCGGGCAACCATCGTCACATCACCACCCAGCCGCGCAGCCCCAACTGCCTGGTTGACGCCCTTGCCGCCGGGGCCGGAAAAGAACGGTCCACCGAGGATGGTCTCACCCTTCACGGGCATCCGCGGCGTGCGCACCACTAGATCGATGTTGGCACTCCCTACCACCGTGATCTTGGCCATCTCTCAACCACCTCCGCAGGAATAGATTGTGCCAGCCATTTCAGACCTCCGGAACGGCTGGCACAGCTCAGATAGCTCTCCAGGCACACATTCTGTACACTCCGAAGCATCCCGGAACGGAGAGTTTCGGACACGAACTCACTGCCCATAGACATGGGTGTACCGATGATGGAGGCTCTCCACATCATCGGCTGAGATCACCTCCACCTGGCCGATTTGCATCGCCAACCAGACAGTCCTGGCGACGTCCTCTGTCATCACAGCTGCCTTGACAGCGGCCGTTGGGCTCGCCCCTATCGTGAAAACACCATGTTGCTTGAGCAAGACTGCGCACGATGTACCGATCGCGTCGACTACAACTTTACCGATCGCCTCACCACCGATCAGCGCAAAACCCCCGACAGGAATCGGGCCGCCGAACTCGTCCGCCATCGCTGTCAGACAGACGGGGATCGGCTTCCCTACAGCAGCGAAGGCCGTGGCGTAGGGCGAGTGTGTGTGCACAATCCCCATAACGTCTGGTCGCTGCCGGTAGATGTAGAGATGGCTGGCTGTGTCCGATGAGGGTTTGAGAGCGCCCTCAATGAGCTTGCCCTCAAGGTCCATGATGACCATATCCG
Source organism: Anaerolineae bacterium (assembly GCA_021159805.1). GTDB lineage: Bacteria > Chloroflexota > Anaerolineae > B4-G1 > SLSP01 > PWVB01. The sequence continues at coordinate 3,527 of JAGHDT010000076.1, read as the reverse complement.
ACGGCTTGAGCGCCTCATACCGCACACCGGACGGCTTGATGACCACATAGCCCGTCTCCGGATCACGACCGCTAACGTTGCCACCGGTCCACTTCACCAGGTCGTTCCTAGGCAACTCCAAATGCAGTAGCCAGAGCTCCTCACGCAGCCTTTCTAACATAACACTCCCCTCAGCTCAGACTCGCCGCTCGAATCGCCTTGAGCCGTTTCATCACATCATTTGCACCACGCCCGAAGGTGTCGTGCAGTATGACATACTCTTGATAGAGCTTGTCGTACACCGCAGCATGCTCTGGAATCGGGGCAAACCGCTCATCTCGCAGACTCGCCATCGCCGCGCTGGCCTCTTGGATGCTATCATAGCCACCAACAGCCTTGCCCGCCGCGACAGCGCCGAACATCGCGGAGCCAAGCGCCGGCGTCTGTTTCGACGCAGCAATCTTCACCTCACGCCCCGTGACATCCGCGTAGATCTGCATCAGCAGCTTGTTGCGTTCAGGAAGTCCACCGGTGGCCACGATCTCGTCAACGGCAACGCCGCTCGCGGTGAACGTCTCCACAATCATCCGCGTGCCATACGCCGTGGCCTCGATCAGCGCGCGGTAGATATCCTCCGGCTTGGTAGCCAGCGTCTGGCCGATCAAGAGCCCCGTCAGATCGACGTCGACAAGCACGCTCCGATTGCCGTTCCACCAATCCAGCGCCACCAGACCATGCTCTCCGGGCTTCTGCTGGGCGGCCTTGGCCTCCAGCAACTCGTGAATCGATACACCCTGCGCCGCAGCTTCGCGTTCGTAGGATGCGGGGACACAGTTCTCCACAAACCACGCAAAGTGGTCGCCCACACAGGACTGACCTGCCTCGTACCCGAAATAGCCCGGGATGATGCCATCAGCGACATAGCCACACATTCCGAGCACTGTGTGCTCTTCCTCACTGAGGATCATGTGGCAATTTGACGTGCCCATGATAATGACCATGCGCCCAGGCTCCGTCACGGTCGCCGCAGGCACTGAAACGTGGGCGTCGACATTCCCCACTGCGACCGCGGTCCCGACCTTCAGGCCGGTCCATTCCGCGGCTGTCCTACAGATAGCACCGGCTTTGTCTCCCAAAAACTGGATATCACGAGACATCTTCTCATCAACCACGGATGCCAACCGCGGATCAAGCGCACCCAGGAATCTGTCAGTCGGAAAACCGTCCTTCTTCGACCAGATCGCCTTGTATCCGGCTGTGCAGTTATTGCGAGTTTCCTGGCCAGTGAGCTGCCAGATGATCCAGTCCGCTGCCTCAATAAACCGGTCCGCAGCCGCGTAGACGTCGGGCGCCTCATCAAGCGTCTGCCATACCTTGGGGAAGAACCACTCCGAGCTGATCTTGCCGCCATAGCGATCCAGCCAGTCCTGCCCCATCTCGCGAGCTTTCTGATTCAGCTTGTTGGCTTCTGGCTGCGCTGCGTGATGTTTCCACAGTTTGACCCAGGCGTGTGGGTTGTCACGCCACTCCGGCAGGAAGCACAGCGGGGTTCCATCTGCCTTCGCAGCCACCACCGTGCAGGCCGTGAAATCGACCCCTACGCCGATGACATCCTCAGGATCAATACCACTCTCCTGAAGCACCGCGGGGACCGTGTGTTTCAGGACCTCGGTGTAATCGTTGGGGTCCTGAAGCGCCCAATCCGGCTCGAGACGAATATCCGTGCCCGGCAGCACATCATCGATGACACCGTTGGCATACAGATGGACCGCCGAAGCAATCACACGTCCATCTGAAACGTCGACCAACACCGCACGTCCGGATTCAGTACCGTAATCCACACCCACTGAGTATTTCTTGTCGCCCATATCGGGAACCTCCGTGAAGTCGTCCATCTTACACAACTGGGAACATATTCACCATTGCTGTGATGCGATCCTTCGGCAAGGATAGAAGTGCCGCTAGTTTACCCCAGCTAGGGTGAGATATCAAACTAACGCGCACGGTACGGTAGCGCTGAGTCTACCTCATCAGGGACGTCGCACGTTGTACACAAGCCATCGCTCGATGGTATAATCACAGTACACTGTGTAAACCGTCTTTGTGGAGATCGCAATAGACGCCATGTGCGCATGCGCACACCACGCAAGCGTGAAAACAAGGGCCCGTTCCGCTCCGGCCGGTGTCAACCTCGACGCAGTCGAGACCCGGGCCCATCTTCGTGTTGAGCTCTCGGCAGAGGGACCCGTGCCCCAGCGAACCCGCTCGGCTCGCGCAGTCGGGCCTGACACCAGCCCCAGCGAAGTGGGAGCGTAGGTGGGTATACTCGAGGTAGCCGGCCGATATTGAATCCGACCAGTAACACCGGAGATAGCACGAAGGAGAGCTGGAGCTACTCAGATGACTATGCCCCAGCTATTTCGCGGATAGACCCTGGCGTGTCCCTGTGAGCTTTCACGGATACGCATCAAGGAGGATGTGTGACTGACAACGGACGTTTAGTCTTTCCGTTTACCGCGGTTGTTGGCCAGGAGAGGATGAAACGCGCGCTGATCCTCACGGCCATCAACTTCCGCATCGGAGGGGTGCTGATCCGAGGAGAACGCGGCACGGCCAAATCCACAGCAGCACGAGGCCTGGCTGCGCTGCTGCCCGACATCAAGATCGTCGCCGACGGCGCATTCAACTGCGACCCCGATCAGCCTTCGAGCTGGTGCACCAACTGCAGAAGCCGGTCGGAACAGGGTGAAACCCTGCCTTGGGTGTGGAAGAAGGTTCCCTTTGTTGAACTCCCTATTGGCGCAACCGAGGATCGCGTCGTCGGCACCCTGGATATCGAGCGTGCCATCCAGAAAGGCGAACGCCGCTTCGAGCCCGGCGTCCTAGCTGCGGCCAATCGCGGCATCCTGTACGTCGATGAGGTGAATCTCCTCGATGATCATATCGTCGACGTGATGCTCGACGCCGCCGCGATGGGCGTCAACACAGTTGAGCGCGAAGGGATCTCATTTGAGCACCCGGCGCGCTTCATTCTCGTCGGCACGATGAATCCGGAAGAGGGGGATCTGCGTCCGCAGCTGCTGGATCGCTTCGCCCTGTGTGTGGACGTCGGCGGCATCCACGATGCGCGATCGAGGATGGCCATTATGGAGCGAAATCTGGCGTTCGAGCAGGATCGTGCCGCGTTCTACGAAGAGTGCTCGCCACGGGAAGCTAGGCTGGCCAAACGCATTGCGGACGCCCGCCATCTGCTGCCGCAGGTTCGCTATTCTCGCTCGGACATGGCCACCATCGCAGAGATGATGGCTGGTCTGGGTGTTGACGGCCACCGTGGCGACCTGGTCATCCTCAAGACCGCTATGGCGCACGCTGCGTGGGAGGAGCGACGCCACATCACGGACCGCGACATCTTGCTTGCGGCCGAGCTGGCGCTGCCACACAGGCTCAAGCGCCGTCCCTTCGACGAGGTGCAGACCTCGATCGAGCAACTGGACAAGATGGTGGCTGCGGCAAGAGAACATGCGCAGGATGACCATCCCGAAGAGGAT